>SPDA01000151.1 GCA_004525155.1 Spirochaetales bacterium | reverse complement strand
GATCTTTCCGTCGGTTCCATTGTGGCGCTTTCCGGGGTCATAGCTGCGTCCCTTTCCAAATTCTTCGGCATTCCCATTCCAATCGCGTTTCTCGCCGGCATCGCCGCAGGGGCAGTCTGCGGATACCTGAACGGCCTGCTTGCCACCAGGGTCCGCATCCCGCCGATTATCGTCACGCTGGGCACGCTCACCATTATCCGCGGCCTGGCCTTCATCATCGTGGGAGGGACCACGGTCTTCGGCATGCCGGAAGCATACCGGATACTGGGCAGAAATTACGTATGGTTTATTCCGATTCCTGTATTGATACTGATAATCATCTTTGTAATTTACTTCATCGTGCTTAATAAATTAAGTTTCGGCAGATACGTGTACGCCATCGGAAGCAACGAGGAAGCCGCCGTCATTTCCGGCGTTAACGTTATCAGGATAAAAACCGTGGTGTTCATTCTCTGCGGGCTGATGGCGGGCATCGGCGGCGCCATACTCTCCTCCCGCCTCGACAGCGGCCAGGCAGCCACGGCCCAGGGCCTGGAACTTGACGTGCTGACGGCGGTAGTACTCGGCGGCGTAAGCATTGCCGGAGGCAAGGGAAGGCTTCAAAGCGTTTTTGTCGGCGTGCTTATCATCGGCATTCTTGCTAACGGTATGATTCTTTTAAACATCCAGCACTTTTACCAGCTCGTTATCAAGGGGTCGGTACTGCTTCTTGCCGTGGGACTCGACAGCCTGCGCAAACGGTAGCGTTATCCCGCCAGCACTTCTTCGAGCCGCTCGGCGAAGAGGCCGATCTCCTGCTTTGTCCGCTTTTCGGTTACCGCCACCAGCATCCAGTCACGGTACTCGGGATAGTACCTGCCCAGGGGGAACCCGCCGGCTATTCCCTTGTCGATTAGTTTGCCGATGATTCCCGCCGGATCTTTCGGCAGACGGACCATGAACTCGTTGAAGGTGGGTGTTTCGTCGTAGACCTCCACGCCCGGCACTGCCCTCAGGCGCGATTTCGCATACTCCGCCTTGTCCCTGCAAAGCCCGGCGGCTTCCGTAAGTCCCTGTTTGCCGTACAGGCTCATGAAGATAAGGGCCCGTAAGGCGCAGAGGGACTGGTTTGTGCAGATGTTGGACATGGCTTTTTCCCTGCGGATATGCTGCTCCCGGGCTTGCAGTGTGAGGACATAGCCTTTCCGCCCCTTTGCATCGGTTGTGGCGCCGGCAATACGCCCCGGCATTTTCCGGACATACTGCTTCCTCGCCGCCATGAACCCGAGGAAGGGGCCGCCGAAGGAAAGGGGAAGCCCCAGGCTCTGCCCCTCGCCCACGGCAATGTCCGCGCCGATTTCCCCGGGCGCTGCAGTAAGACCCAGGGCCATGGGGTAGACGCTCTGGATGAGGAGGGCGCCGTGTTCATGGCAGTGTTCAGCGATGTCGGCGTGATTGTCCAGGGTGCCGAAAAAGTTGGGGTTCTGGGTTATGACTGCGGCGGTCCTGTCGTCCAGAACGTTTTCGATGTCGTCCCTGCTGCTGTTACCGTGGGTAACAGGTATCTCTACGAACTCAACGCTCAGGTTGCTTGTATAGCTGTAGAGCATCTTCCTGTAAATGGGATTGACGCCGCCGTCCATGACGATTTTATTGCGATCCGTTATCCGGATTGCCATCATGGCGGCTTCGTACAGGGCCGTGCCCCCGTCATACAGCGAGGCATTGGCGGCCTCGAGGCTTAACAGCCTGCAGATACAGCTCTGGAACTCGTAGAGCGCCTGCAGGGTCCCCTGGGAGGCTTCAGGCTGATAGGGTGTGTAGGAGGTGTAAAACTCGGAACGGGATGCAAGGGCGTCTACCGCCGCGGGAATGAAGTGATCGTAGAACCCGCCGCCCAGGAAATATACGAGGTTTGCGGTATTACGCCGGGCAAGGGACAGGAGGTAATTCTCCACCTCAAGCTCCGACCGGCCGTCGGGCAGGTTGAAGGACTTTGCCCGCAGTTCCGGAGGTATCGAGCGGAACAATTCTTCCATGGAGCCGGAGGCAATGCCGATTTTCGCGAGCATCGATGCCCGCTCTTCCGGCGTGTGGGAAATGAAGCTCACTCGGAAAGCCCTTTGCAGAATTCCCCGTAGGCTGCGGCATCCATGAGACTGCCGGATGCCAGGGCCGCCTCCATGCTGCCGGCATCGAGTGTAAGCCTGCAGATCCAGCCTTCTTCGTAGGGGGAGGCATTGATTACTTCCGGAGTGCCGGTAAGCACATCGTTTACCGCTTCCACGGTTCCCGCTGCAGGGGCGAAAATATCACTTGCCGCCTTGACGGATTCCACCGTGGCGAGTACATCGCCCTGTTTCATTGCCTTCCCTGGCTTGGGGAGTTCCACATAGGTAACGTCCCCCAGGCTCTCCTGGGCATAATCCGAAATTCCGACCAGGGCGCCGGCGCCGTCCGCGGAAACGGATATCCATTCATGTGTCTTGGTGAATTTTAAGGTTGATAGGTCCATGAAGATAATTATAGATCGGTTAGGGGAGCTTCGCAATCGTTATCTAAATAAAAGGCGGTGAGGTTATCACTCCGGTAAGCCTTGTTCTGCCGTCGGTCAGTTCCACGGCTGTACCCGGCAGAACGAGGTCCGAATCCAGGTAGCAGAGCCCGATGCCGCGTGACAGGGCGGGTGAAAATGAACCGCTCGTAACCACGCCGGCCGTTCTGCCGCCGTATTCGATGGAGAAGCCGTGCCTGGCCGCCCTGCGGTCGGAACAGATAAAGCCTGTAAGGACCCTGGCTGCGGAACCCGCCTCCTCATCGATGAGGAGCGCTTCCCTCCCGATGAACTCCTTGGACAGATCGGCGTATTTCATCCTGTCCGTGTCCGCGGGGGTCCGGCTTTCGTCGATGTCGGAACCGTAGAGAGGGTAGCCCATTTCGAGCCGCAGCGTGTCCCTCGCGCCCAGGCCTGCCGGCTTTACGGCCGGGTGGGAAACAAGAAGCTGCCAGAGCTGCGCGGCCTTGTCCGCGAGTCCGGTTTTCGCGGTAAGGTACAGTTCGAAGCCGTCCTCCCCGGTATAGCCGGTCCTGCTGACCAGTACGGGCAGGCCGGCGAGTTCCATCTTTACCGCATGAAAACGTTTCAGGTCCCCGATGCTGCGCGCGGCCTCATGAAACACTTCCGCCATGACGTTTACCGCTTCCGGTCCCTGCAGATCGAGCTTTACCGTGATTCCGGTTATGTCCTCCGCGCGGGTGGAGGCGGAAAGATGTTTACCGATCCACCACAGGTCCTTCTCCCTGGTGCCGGCGTTTACCACCAGCATAAAGCTGTCCCCGGAAAGACGGTAGACGAACAGATCGTCCAGGATGCCGGCGGACTCGTTTAAGAGAAACCCGTACCTGCACCGGCCCGTCGAAAGGGAGGAAACGGAACAGGTAAGCAGCAGTTCGAGGTCCGCCAGGGCCGACGGACCGCTTAATTGAAATTCACCCATGTGAGAGACATCGAAGAGGGAAGCGTGCTGCCGTGTATGACGATGTTCGGCGATGATGCCCGTGTACTGGAGAGGCATGTTCCAATCCGCGAACTCCGTCATTCTGGCGCCCGCGGAAACATGTATGTCGTGAAGGGGGAGCTTCAGCATTCAGTCACCCTTCTTTTATGATATCACAGACCTTCAGTTTTCAAAAGGGCTTGTATTTGCCTGCCAGCTTTCCGCAGGCGAGGATGGCTTCGACCATGCTTAAGGGGTTTGCCTTTCCCTTCCAGGCTATGTCGAAGGCCGTTCCGTGGTCCACCGACGTCCGGATATAGGGCAGGCCGAAGGTGACGCTGACGGTTCGGTAGAAATCGTAGGTCTTGGCCGCGATGTGACCCTGATCGTGGTACAAAGAGACAATGCCGTCGTAGATGCCTTCCAGGCCCTGATGAAACACACTGTCGGCAGGCACCGGTCCCTTGACATCTATGCCTAAAGCCCTGGCAGCTTTTAATGCCGGTTCGAGGATCAGGGCTTCCTCGTCCCCGAAGAGACCGCCGTCGGAAGCATGAGGATTGAAGGCCGCCAGTGCCAGGACAGGTTTTCTTTGACCGATGCTCTGCATGCACTGATGAGCCATCTGGATGGATTTGGTTATTTCCTTTGCGGACACCAGGCGAAGGGCGTCCTTGAGTGAAACGTGCCGCGTATGGAAAAAGATGCGCAGCTTGTCCACCTGGAACATGGTCATACTCTGCGCCGCGCCGCTCAAGTCCGCCAGCATTTCCGTGTGCCCCTTGAAGGGAATTCCGGCCGCGTGAATGGCCTCTTTGTTGATTGGACCGGTCACCAGCGCCTGGATATCGCCGGACAGGTTGAGATTGACGGCTCTGGCAATGTAGGATCCGGCGCATTTTCCGGCGAGGGAGGAGACTTTGCCCGGCACGAGGATTGACAGATCCTTAATCATTTCCTGGTCCAGGACATACAGGACGCCCGGGGAGGCATGTTTCGCTTCCCGGGGCTCCGCTATGGGGGCAATCTTTACCTTGACCTGAAACTTGTCGCGCAGGTGTTTGAGAACCTCCACGTCTCCTATAACAAAAAAGGGTATTTTGGATTCTATTATCGCCGGCATTACCGACGCTTTCAGAACGATTTCGGGTCCGATCCCTGCCGGATCACCCATTGTAACGGCTATCAGCATCATGTAAGAGGTACTGTAGTCTTTAAGCGCGGTTTTGGTCAATGTGGTCTTCTGAAAGCGGGAGCTGATGACAGGGCGTGGGCAAACCGGTATCATGAGCGCATGATTGATTTTACATTACAGCTGCCTACCAAAATAATTTTCGGAAAGGATGCGATTGCGAAGCTCGGCGGGGAAGCCTCCCGCTGCGGGAAACGCGCGCTTCTTGTATACGGTCAGGGAAGCATCAAAAGAAACGGCGTGTATGATGAGGTGATAACATCACTTGCGGACTCAGGGATCACCATAGACGAACATGCGGGGGTCCGGGAAAACCCGTCGCTGGCCCATGCGGAAGAAGGCGTCCGCAAAGCCGTACGGCAGAAAGCGGAAATGATAATAGCAGTCGGCGGCGGAAGTGTCATAGATGAGGGAAAGGGAATAGCCATCGGCTGTGTAAATCAGGAGCCGCTGTGGGATTTCTATACCCGAAAGGCAGAAATAAAAGATGCGCTGCCGATCCTGGCGGTACAGACCATGCCCGCCACGTCGTCGGAAACAAATTTTATTTCGGTACTTACCAATGAAAAAACCAGGCAGAAGTTCAGCGCCCGGTCGGAAAAATTATTTCCCCGGGCGGCTTTTCTCGATCCGCAGAAAACTTTATCCATTGCGGCCGATCAGACCGCCTGTGCCTGCACGGACATCATGGCGCATCTCATGGAAGGCTACCTGACCTCGACGGATACTTATGCGCCCGTTCAGGACGGTATCGCCGAAGGCATAATCAAGGCTGTCATGGGAAGCATGGAAAGGCTTATCGGCGATCCCGGGGACTATAACGCCCGGTCCGCTGTCATGTGGGCGGGGGCCTTGGCCTGGAGCGGCCTGTGCAGCGCCGGTTTGGGAGGCGCCAGCGTCCCTAATCATATGCTGGAACATCCGCTGAGCGCCCTGTATGACATCCGGCACGGCGCGGGGCTTTCCGTTATCTTTCCCGCATGGCTGTCCCATGGTAAAGACCGTCATGTGCGGAGGATTGAACTGTTCGGGAAAAATGTACTCGGACTGCCTTCAGGCTCGGGACCGGAAGAAATAACGGCAGCCCTCAAATCCTGGTACCGGAAAATCGGCATGCCGGTGACCATGAAGGAAGCAGGAATTGAGGAGCCGGATATTCCGGCAATG
>SPDA01000498.1 GCA_004525155.1 Spirochaetales bacterium | reverse complement strand
CTTGTGTGCATGACCGGCTGCCGCGCCCGCGGAGCCGTAGCACTTGGTGAACGTTTTCGATCGGAGCTTGGAGATGCCGGCCTTCTAGCTACTTATAGTGTGGTCGATGTGGGCTGCCACGGCCAGTGTTCCAGAGCTCCTCTTATTATGATTGAACCAGGCGGGCTTCTGTACGGAAACGTAAAACCCGGTGACGTTTCAGAGATAATCGAGTCAACCTTGAAAAAGGGCGAAGTGATAGGCAGGCTTTGCGGCGGCGACGGGCCGAATGCCGGCACGAGGCAGAGTATTCCTTTCTACCGGAACCAGAAGAGAGAAGTCCTGGGCAATTGCGGTCGGATCGATCCGCGAAGCATAGATGAAGCTATAGCAGAAAACGGTTATTCGGCCGCTGCGATGGCACTCACCGGCATGAAACCAGCCAAGGTTATCGAGGAAGTCAAAGCATCCGGTCTCCGCGGCCGCGGCGGGGCGGGTTTCCTCACCGGTTTGAAGTGGGGTTTCGCCGCCCAGGCTCCGGGCGATGAGAAGTATCTCATCTGTAACGCCGACGAGGGAGATCCAGGTGCTTTCATGGATCGAGCTTTGCTTGAAGGCACACCACATCAGGTAATTGAAGGAATGATTATCGCTGCCTACGCAATCGGCGCGAATCATGGATTCATCTATGTTCGTGCGGAGTACCCGATTGCGGTAGATCATGTAAATCTGGCGATAGAGCAGGCAAGGGAGAAAGGACTGCTGGGAGAAAATATACTCGGATCAGGATTTGCATTTGATATCGATGTGCGGAAAGGAGCCGGCGCGTTTGTCTGCGGTGAAGAAACCGCGCTTATCGCTTCGCTCGAGGGCAAGCGCGGAATGCCGCGGCCAAGGCCTCCTTTTCCCGCAAATGCAGGATTCAGGGGCAAACCCACAAACATCAACAATGTGGAGACTCTTGCCAATGTGCCCGGGATAATTCTGAAGGGCAAAGACTGGTTCAGCGGGATCGGCACCGCTGGAAGCAAAGGTACGAAGATTTTCGCTCTCGCCGGGAAGGTAAAGGAAACCGGTCTTGTGGAAGTTCCAATGGGTGCCACGCTCAGGGAGATCGTTTTTGACGTCGGCGGCGGGATACCTGACGGCCGTGAATTCAAGGCCGCCCAGATCGGCGGTCCGTCGGGCGGCTGTGTACCTGCCCAATATCTGGATCTTCCGATTGATTATGATTCGGTAAAAGAAATCGGCGCCATTATGGGGTCCGGCGGTTTAGTCGTTATGGACGATCGAACCTGCATGGTGGATGTTGCCCGATTTTTCCAGGAATTTGTCCAAAAAGAATCCTGCGGTAAGTGCGTGCCTTGCAGGGTGGGAACGCGGCAGCTGGTAGATATTCTTGATCGTATTTGCGAAGGCAACGGCAAACCAGGTGATATCGGCCGGCTTCAGGAATTGGCGCAGGACGTCCGCGCGGGATCACTCTGTGGTCTTGGGCAGACAGCCGCCAACCCGGTGCTGACAACCATTGAGTTTTTTAGAGATGAGTACGAGGCGCACATTAAGGAAAAACGATGTCCCGCGGCAGTTTGTAAGGCGCTCATAAGCTTCCGCATTGAGGCTGATGCTTGTATCGGCTGCGGAAAATGTAAAAAAGCATGCCCGGTTAACGTTATATCCGGGGAGAGGAAGGAGCCGCATGTAATTGATCCTTCCGCCTGTATCCGATGCGGTATGTGCAAAGATGTCTGCCCGGTTGATGCCGTGATGGTATCCTGATGAGAGAGGTTAAACGATGGGAGAAATAACACTTACAATTGACGGGAGACAGGTCACGGGCCGATCCGGCCAGACCGTCCTCGAGATAGCTCTTGAGAACAACATCGATATTCCAAACCTTTGCTACGATCCTCGAATAAGCCCCACCGGAGCGTGCCGATTATGCATCGTTGAGATTGAAGGTCAGCGGGGCTTGCAAACCTCCTGTGCCCGGGTCGCCGAAAACGGCATGAAGGTTACTACCGAAACCAAGGATATTGCCCGGATAAGGAAAACGACCTTGGAGCTCCTTATCAGCGAGCACAGACTTGTATGTACCACCTGCGATTCGGACGGCGATTGTGGTCTCCAGGACTACGCATACCGATATCAGATCAACGAACACCGATTTCCTCCCATCCAGCTGGCTCTGAAGAAACGAAATTATACAAGCGGCGATAAAGCGAGCGTGTACGACCCCACCAAGTGCATCCGATGTCAGCGTTGTGTAAAGATATGCGATGAAGTGCAGATGGCTCACGCGTTGACCCTCTGTGACCGGGCGGGAAGTTTGCTGGTATCCAACGGTTTCGACGTAGCTCTGAAGGAGTCAACCTGCGAAACCTGCGGCCAATGTGTAAGCACTTGCCCGGTAAACGCACTCTATGACAAGGCTGCGGTCGGCAAGGGACGACCAAAAGATATTCAGAAGACCACTACTACGTGTCCCTATTGCGGTGTGGGATGCCAGCTGGATTTGAACGTAAACAAGGTTACAGGGGAGATAGTTCGTGTAACAAGCCAAGTTGGCTGTATCCCCAACGACGGGCAATACGTTCGTAAAGGGCCGTTTCGGCATAGATTTTGTGGGCAGCGATGATCGCCTTACGGTGCCGCTCATCAAGGACCACGGCAAGTTCAGGAGCGCCACATGGGATGAGGCGCTCGATCTGGTCGCCCGCAGATTCTCGGATATTAAGAAGATCCATGGTTCTCGAAGACTGGCCGGATTGAGTTCCGCGAAAACAACAAACGAAGACAACTATATAAT
>SPDA01000265.1 GCA_004525155.1 Spirochaetales bacterium | reverse complement strand
TAGGAATGGATCGTGCCTGATGAACCGGGTTCGCCTTTTACAAAGATTTTTTTGTCGGAAGAGGTGAGCCTTTTTCCCGTTACCGGGTCCGTTCCGTTTTCGTAGGCGGAATTGAACTCCTCGATTACCTGGGGCAGATAGAGATCGCTTTCCGGTGCGTACACGATGGAGATTTCAACAGACCCACGGGGAGCGGTTTTCACCACTCCGGTGCCGGAGCCGCCTTTTCTCACTTCGTTGAAGATGACGCCCCCCACGATTACGATAATAAATATGAATACTCCTATGACTATCAGGCCTTTCTGTTTCATGGGCGGCTCCTTTATGTTATTATTGATCTCAAGCGGAATATTGTCAAATATGCCTAGAATTTAATCGGCTGACTGCCTGCTCAGGCGGGCCGGCCTTCTTCTTTTCAGCGTTATTATTACGGCGGCCGTCAGAAGCCCGGCCCCGCAGAGATACGGAAACCAGTTTCCCAGACGCGTATAGAGCGTGTAGCCGCCCTGCCTTATGTCCACATCCGCCACGATGAAATTCTCCGTGTAGTAGGGGAGCTGTGCCATGACCCTGCCGGTTGTGTCGACATAGGCGGTGACGCCGGAGGCTGTGGCGCGGAGCAGGGGCTTCCGGTTTTCGACGGCCCGGAAGAGGGAATTGATGAAGTGCTGTTTCGCTTCCACCCTGGTGAGCGACCAGAAATCGTTCGATATGTTCATGATTACATCGGCGCCGGCAAGAATGAATTTCCGGATGTCGCCTGGAAAACTGTCTTCAAAACAGATGGGCGTGGAAAAAGAGAATTTAGGATGTTCAAAAACCACCGGTTCCTTGCCCGGCTCCCAGAGGTAAACATCGAAGTCGAGGAGAAGCTGGTAAAACCAGGGGAGCTGCTTTTTATAGGGAAAATATTCGGTAAAGGGAACTAGGTGCATCTTGTGGTAAGTCTCAACCCTTTCACCCAGGGGCGAGAACAGGATGGCGGCATTGTAGTCCAGCCGCAGTTCACCGGGACCCTCCGTCCCCGGAACGACTTCGTAATCGTCGTTGCCTGTTACAAGCCATGTTCCGGTCTGCCTCTGGTAATCGCGCATGTCCCGTACCAGGGCGGCCAGGTAATGGGTGTCAGGATCCACCTCGCCCCAGCGGCGGATGTTGGGTACGAAGGCGGTTTCGGACCAGGCAACGAGATCGGGTTTTTCCTTGAGGGCTTCATCCGTCAGACGCTTAAGGATGGCCAGTTCTTCGGCATAATCGCCCTTGCGGGGGTCCGTGTTCTGCTGGATAAGCGCGACCCGTACCTGGTTCTCCGCAGAAACTCCCCGGCCATTAAGGCCGAGATAGAGGGAACCTGCTATGATGGGCAGCACAAGGACAACCGCCAGGACTGCGAGCATGGTCCTTCTGATTCTTCTGTCCGCGCCTTCGAGGAAAAGATGCGCCAGGGCGCTGTTTACCGCAATCACGATGAAGGACACTCCCCACACGCCGGTAAGGGAAGCGATCTGGATGAGCGGCAGAACCGCGTACTGGCTGACTCCCAGCATGGCCCAGGGATATCCGAGGAAACCGCTTGAGCGGAGCAAGTCGAATACCACCCACCCGGCGGGGAATACCAGGAAACTCCACCTGCCGCTGTACTTTAAAAGCCATACGAAGAAGGTCATGAAAATTCCGTAATAAATAAAATATACGCCGGTAACAAACTGAAGAGAAACCAAACTGAAGGTCCCGAGCCAGTAATTGGCCAGCATGGTCTGAACAAGACCGAAGGCGAGCCCGTAGAAAACACCCCATCCGTAGGAGCTGAACCGTATGGTGATGTACAGCGGTATGAGGCAGATAAATGCGAGAATGAATATCCCGTCCAGAGCCGCGAAGGAGGGCAGGGCAAGAGTGTAGAGAAACGCGGATAGAAGAACGGAGGGCAGGCCCCACACCGCGGAAAAATGATTTGATTTCAACACCCGCAAGACTGCCTGTTTGAACTTGACCCTGAACCATACGAGAGCCGCCGCGTCTATTATCAAAAAGGGTAAAAATTGAATCATGGAGTTGAGCCGCTGAATGCGCGAATCCGGCGCGAGGTGGATGTTGCCGCTGGATGCGGCGAAGCGTTGAATGTAATCCATGTTCGCGTTTGACGCGTAGATATATGAAAAGAGGAACAGTACCAGCCCGATAACCAGCAGGACCTCCGGCGAACGCAGCAGAATCCTGAACAGGTGCCTTTTTTTACCCGGGCGGAGGCGTAACAGAAAGATAACGTGAAGGAGCAGATACCCGAGGACAAGGTAATCCATGACGCCGTGCCCGCCCTTTTCCATACCGATGGGACCGAAAAAAAAGAATACAATTTCATACAGGGTGAGCGCGCCGATAATAATGAAAAGCCAACGAATGCCGGATTTTTTCATGCCGTTGTAGCTTAGTATGCGCGGCTTTTTTTGGCAAGGTTTAAAGCAGGGTTTCCCATTGCTTCCGGTAGGTATTCACCTGCCGCGGGAGCCGGTGCATTCAAACATACCGGACAAAAACCCATAGCAGCGGAAAAATTAGGGCTGTGCTCAGGGTGTTTATCAGCCAGAGACTTACCGCGAATCTGTCGCCGAGATTGTTGAGCCGCGCTATGACCACGGATAGCAGGGCCACCGGCATGACTGCCTGGATAACGATAACCTTGAATGCCGTCGGATTAGCACGGAGGGAGAACCCTAAAACAACCGCGAAAAGTGCGCCGGCCGCCGGCCCGAGGAAATACTTTAACAGCAGAAGGGGAAGGGATGCACGAATGTTTTTCACCAGGTCCTTGAAATCGAGTGTCAGACCGAAGCTGAAGGAATATCCGCCCGCGGAAACATATACAAGAATCGTTTTCGGTACATCAAGAAACGCGGGAAAGGCGATCTCGCGGTTGGAAAGGATAATACCTGTAGCGACACATGCAAGGGGTATCAGGGTAAATGAATTTGCCGCAATGGCTTTGAGTACCTGCGTGAACCTTTCTCCTGACGGGACCGAAAAAATCCTGCCTATGGAAAAGACTACGATATAAATGAAGGGTACCATGTACAATACGTACATTTGTGAATATTTCAGTCCTTCCGTACCCAGAAGCAGGAGGCAGAGGAACCCGCCTAAGGTCATGCCGTTGTTCGAAACCATGGCCGCCACGATATAGACGCCGGTGCGCTGCCTTTCAAATTTCTTAAGCCGTGCCGCGCCGAAGGCGGCAGCTCCTAAGAGTACGCCGAGAAAAAGAGGTATCAGCCCGATGCGGAGGCCCGCTACAAAATTGGTCCAGCTGATACTCCAGTAGATCAACAACATCGTCGGCGAGTCCGAGAGCAGTATCAGAATGCGGTTAAGCAGCGGGGCGCGGGAGGAACTGCGCGAAAAAAGGCGCTGGATTCCGTACCCTGTGAATAAGCTGCCGTAAATGAGCAGGGAGAAGATCAGGAATTCGCGCATGTTCTTATGTTTTACTCCGAAATGATACGATTCCCCATTCTATCAGATTTATTGATACGCACCACCCCTCGATCAGTCTGGTTTACGGCAGTTGACAGAAGCAAACCGATACCGGTAGAATGTCCCGGTATTAAGGCTCCAGTAGCTCAGTAGGATAGAGCGGCTGCCTCCTAAGCAGCAGGTCGTGCGTTCGATTCGCGCCTGGGGCAAATTAATCGAAACGGTAAACATATATCCTGCTTCTGTAAAAGTCATCAATTTCAGAACTGACCTCCGGCTGGACCCCGTGCAGGGCGAACACCAGGGAAATGATTGTTCCCGTAAACCCTTCATCGGTTATTTTCCGGGACAGGCGCGTCATGTGCATGGTTGATAAATAACACACATACGTGCTGCCGGAAACGAGGGGCTCCTTTAACACATTTTTCCGTGCAAATGAAAGGTTCCCGGGTCCCGCCAGGGCGCATACCGCGCGGGAGCAGAAAAAGGGCACAAGCGACAGCTCCATTCCGCGGACCTGCCTGTCAGGAAAAGCCAGGGCCAGGCTCCGTGCAAACCCTCCCCAGCCGGAACCGAGATCCGTTACCGGCCCTGTCCCGCCGTAATCCCGGAGAAGCGCCCCGGCCTGCGCGCGCATCATCCTGTTGGAAGGCATGGGCGGAATGGAGAGGCGCAGCGTGGCGAGTATGACGGAGCCCGCGATGAGGAACAGAAGGAAAACCAGGATGACGAGGAGTATCATGGCAGCGGTACTTTCATTCAGCCTATAAGCGCCAGGATATTTTTCAATTCCCGGACCAGGTTAGAAAGCTGCTGCAAGTTAGCCGGAAGCACGGTAAGGGCCAGTCTCCGCAGGATGAAGAGGTCCCTGTTGAAGACCCTGCGGGATGGTTTCAGGTTCGATATGCCCATCAGCTCCTTGGCCCTGGGAAGAAAATAATTGTTCACTATTTTGAGAAGCTGCTCGAGGTCGGAAACTCCAGTTTCTATCACTGCTATGGTCGGGTTGTCGATGCTGATGATCGATATTAGATGTCTTATGTACCGCATGGTTT
>SPDA01000140.1 GCA_004525155.1 Spirochaetales bacterium | reverse complement strand
GTGTTTTTAGGCGGTACGTCGGTCTTCGGCGGTTCGGGTACCATTTTCGGCACCTTCGTCGCCTGTTTTATTATCGGCGCCATCAACGCGGGCATCGTGGCGGCGGGGCTTACGGGGTTCTGGACGAGCCTCATCTACGGGCTCATTATCGTGGTTTCCGTTTCCATACAGACGCTGGTAGGTCGGCGGATTACGCGTTGAGATGATCGGCGCGGTGTAACCCGTTTTACTTCTTCTCCCCGCGGATAAGCAGTATCGGTACGTCGCAGTTGTGTTTGAGCATTTTCGATACGCTGCCCAGAACGAAGTCGCCGAAGAATCTGTGGCCGTGGGTTGCCAGAGCCACCAGGTCGAATTCCGCTTCCGAGAGCTTTTGCAGTATCTGCTCGGAAGGCTCCCCTTCAGCCAGAGAGTAATCCGCACCGACGCCTTCATCTGCGAGCGCTTTCCTGCTTCGCGAAAGACAGATTTCCGCTTTTGCCTGAAGTATCCTCCGCTGATCGAGGGTGTGGGCATGGACCACGTGAAAGAGAGATACCGAGGCTTTATGAAATTTTGCAAGCTTCGTCACATGCTTCAGAATGACATCGTCCACATCGGAACAATCTATTAACAGAAGAATCTTTTTGTACATTTCCCTTATGACTCCTCACTTGAAAATGGTTGAATAAAGCAGGTAAAGGTTGAGCGCGATGATGACGGCGGACACTATAATCGCGAGGCCGAACTCGGCCGCCCCGCTGCTGAAATTGCCCATCACCTTTTTCCTCCGGCAGAGGATGAGAAGGGGAATAAGCGTAAAAGGCAGCTGGATGCTCAAGACCACCTGGCTTAAAATCAGAATTTTGAATGTGTCGATTTTTAACAGGATAATGACGAAGGAGGGAATGGCCGTGATGAAGGTCGAAAGCTTGTAGAGAAGGGTCTTCGGGTCCTCGGGTTTTCCGAGGAAGGCGGTAATGACGTTAACCTCCGCCATGGAGGATGTTGTGGAAGAGGATATGCCCGCGGCCAGAAGCGCAATGGCGAACAGGATGCCGGCGAATCGTCCCGCAAGGGGGTGTAAGGTTGCCGATGCCTGTTCCAGACTCTCCACGTGTACGCCGTGCCGGAAAAATACCGCGGCCGCCACAATAATCATCGATGAATTTACGACCCAGCCGACTCCCATGGCGGCAAAGGTGTCCACTCTGCCGAAGCGGATGAGTTTTCGTTTTTCTTCTTCGTTGTCTCCCCATTCTCTGCTCTGAATTACGTTGGAGTGGAGAAAAATGTTGTGAGGCATGACGACCGCGCCGAGCATGCCCATGGCGATGAAGATATTGCTCCTCGTAATCTTGGGGATTACCATGGCAGGGGCAACCTCCGCCCATGCGGGCTTCACGATAAAAAGCTCGATGATGAAGCAGATGGTGATGATGCCGAGAAACCCCAGAATTATTTTTTCCAGCCTGTGGTACCGCTGCGAAACGATGAAGAATACCTCCAGGACAACGGTTAGAAACGCGCCGAGCCAGAGGGGGAATCCGAATAAAAGGTTAAAACCGATGGCACCGCCTAAAAGCTCGGCCATGTCCGTTGCGGCGCAGGCTGCAACGATGGTGACTCCGACGACGCCGGTGACGGGTTTTGAAAAATGCTCCCGTATGTTGACGCCCAGGGATTTACCCGTGGCTATGCCGAGCCGGGCGCTCATGCTCTGTATGAGAATCAGCATGAGGGTGCTTAAGGTAATGACCCAGAGCAGGTCGTACTTGAAATCCGAACCGCCGGCCACGTTGGTGGCCCAGTTGCCGGGATCGATGAATCCTATGGTGATGAGAAATCCGGGTCCCAGAAACCGCAGGAGTATTCTGAAATATCCATTGCCTTTTTCCTTCATGCCCCGCTCCTGAATTTACTAGATGATAAACCGGCAGTAATTGGAGGTCAACGCAGGTGAGGGACCATCTCCCGTACAATTCCCCTTGACCTGACTAATGGTGAAAGGTTAGGCTTTCTGTCATAAAATGAGGTGGTATGGCAGATAAATCGGCATTCATGAAGAGGGACGCGAGAATCGGGATTGCAAACAGGGGAGAGGCGGCGATGCGCTTTATCCGCGCTGTCAGGGAATTCAACGCAATTCACGGAACCATGTTTACTCTGGCGGTTTTTCATACAGAGGAAGAATCCGGCGCCTTATTCGTGAGAGAGGCGGACATCGCCGTACCCTTTTCAAGCCTGGGAATAACGCAGTCAGGCGCCGGCGGTGTTTACCTTGACAGGCAGCTCATGCTCAAGGCCCTCAAAACCGCGGCATGCGGGGCGGTGTGGCCGGGCTGGGGATTTCTCTCCGAGGACAGCCGGTTTGCCGCCATGCTCGAGGCCGAGGGAATCGTGTTTATAGGCCCTTCCTCCGAATCCATGCTGCTTCTGGGCGACAAGATCGCCGCTAAAACCCTGGCGGAGAACAGCGGTGTTCCCATTCTCCCGTGGAGCCGCGGCCCGGTCAGAACGGCGGAGGAAGCGAAGGAATGGTCCCGGAAAATCGGGTTCCCCTGCATTATCAAGGCCGCCAACGCGGGCGGAGGCAGGGGCATACGGTTTGTGCGGAAAGAGGAAGAACTTGTTTCCCAGTTCAATTCCGCCCTCATGGAAACAAGAAGGGTGACGGGGGGAGACATCGTTTTCATCGAGCGGCTTGTTGAAACCGTGAAGCATCTCGAGGTGCAGACCATAACCGACGCTTTCGGTACCGCGCTGACCTTCGGCGTGCGGGACTGTTCCGTCCAGCGGCGGAACCAGAAAATAATAGAAGAGACGCCCCCGGCCGGTTTTCCGCCGGAGAAAATCGTGGAAATGGAAACCGCTGCAGCCAGTCTAATAAAAGCAGCCGGGTACCGGAATGCGGGCACCGTGGAGTTCCTTTTCAACGTGAAGGACGGCTGTTTTTATTTTATGGAAGTGAATACACGGCTTCAGGTTGAGCATCCCATAACCGAACAGCTTTATGGAATAGATCTTGTCAATCTGCAGATACGGGTCGCGCTGGGGGAACGGCTGCCGGATTTGAGACCCGCCCCCAGAGGTTCGGTTATCGAGGTACGGCTGAACGCGGAAGACCCGGACAGGGACTTCGCGCCTGCCCCGGGTAAAGTTATTGCCTGTTCAATGCCGTCCGGGCCGGGAATACGGGTGGACTCCGGCATAGAACTGGGAAGCGTCATCCCCCGGGAATTCGATTCCATGATCGCGAAAATAATAGCCTCCGGGCCGGGCAGAAAAGAAGCTTTAGGCACCTTGACCCGGGCCCTTTCGGAAATGCGCATTACCATCGAAAACGGGACCACTAACCGGCCTTTTCTCCTGGAACTGCTGCGGCATCCGGAAATTGTTTCGGGCGGTGTCAATACACGGTTTATCGAGGACCTTCTCGCGCAGAGAAAAGACACGCGGGCGGAATGGCCAATTGCGCTTATCGCCGCCGCCGTGGACCGGTACCTCGCAAACGGCAGGGAAGAGCTGGCACAGTTTGAAGAGCAGTTTGTCATGAGCGGTTCTCCCAGGGAGGTTTCCGCTTCCCGGGGATACGAGGCTGTGCTCGCGGCCCAGGGCAATACCTACCGTTTTCTCGTCAAAGCGGTGGATCACAATCATTTCCACCTCGAAATTGACGGTAACATAATTCCCGTCCGGTATGTTTACATTCCTTCACAGTCCTTTCTCTGGCGGGACGGCAGACGTTACCCCGTCCGGATTATTCCGAGAGGGGATACGCTTCAGTGTGAAATCGGCAGCGTGCCTTATGCTGTCGAAATAGAATCGAGAGGATTTATCAAAGCCCCGTCGCCCGGACTGGTCATTTCAATTGACGTGGAGGCAGGAAGAACAGTGTCCAGGGGCGAGGTTGTCGCAGTCCTGGAAGCGATGAAAATGGAGATGCTGATAAAGGCGCCTGAAGACGGGACAATCAGGGAAATACGGGTAAAAACAGGTGAACAGGTATCCGCGGGACAGGCCCTCATGCAGCTGGAAACCGCGGGTGCCGGGGAAGCAAAAGCGGCGGCGCCGGGCACAAAGGCTCTGCGCTTCCTGACTGCCGCTGAGGATTTATCCGCGGGATGGACCGTAAAGAAGCAGGAACTCCGAGCCTTGTTCCTGGGATACGATCACGGGCCGGAGACTGAAGAAAACGTGAAAGCCCTGGCTGCCCTGGCTGCGGAAGATCCCGCCCGCAAACACGACCTTGCCGGGTTTGTCCTTAATCTGATGGAAACCTATGCGGCTGTGGAACAGCTGTTTTCATCCCGGGCAAGGGTTACGGAAGAGTTTGCGCGGCCTGCTTCGTTTCAGGAGATGCTGGTGTTTTTTTACCTGCGTCTCTCGGAACGGAAAAAAGGAATGCCCGTAAAATTCCTCTCCGCCATCGAAAGGGTTTTGAAACTCTACCGGTTTGAAACGGAGCCCGATAAGGACTGGTACGGCCGGCTTCTCTTCAGAATTTACAAATCCCACGCGGAACAGCCGGTCAAGCAGGCTATTCTTAAAAGGCTGCTGTTTACCCTGGTCGATCTGAAGCTGCCGGAAGGGTCCGGCCGTAAGGCGGCGGACCTCCTGGATGAAATTACGCTCCTCTCCCAGCTGCAGTGGACTTCCCTCGCCGATGCCGCCATTCACGCCAGGTATGTGATGATGGACAAGGACTACCTCAAGCGGATGCGGGAGACGAAATCCGAAAAAATCGGCAGAAGCGTCGATCTCATCCTGATGGCCAAAAAACTGGGCAGGACTTATTCCCAATTCATGCAGATCATTATCGATTCCGGCAGTCATGTAAATCCGGATCTGGCGCGGATAGTGACGGGCGAATCCGCGGACAGGCGGGAAGCGGCCCTGGAAATTCTGGCCAGACGGTTCAACCGGGACCGGAACGCCGATTCCGCGTCTGCGGTATCATTTGACGGCGTCCAGGCATACCGCATGACCGGCGGGGACATCCCGGGTAAGTTTGACAGTTTTGTATCGGCCTGCAACGCTTCCGATTTTGACGGCCACCTTGCGGCCATTGCCGGTCTGCTTGCACGGCCGGAAATGGCGCCCGCCTCCGGAGAAATAAACCGGATTGAAGTCATTATCATAATCAATACCGGAGCAGTACCTTTCAGCCGGGAGCGGATTCCGTCCGGCCTCAATACATCATCGCTGCGGGCGGATATGGCGTCTTTCGGGCTGATGGATGCCGCGGGAAGCATCTCCTACATCACGTGCACACAAGCCGCCTCCGGTTCCTGGGGGGAGGATGAGGACCGGCTTTTTGTCAGCCCCCTTTTCTACCGTGAACTGAGAGTGGACAGGCTTTCCAGTTTCCGCAGGAAGCTGCTCTATGCGAGTTCTTCGGTCTATGTGCTGGCGCTGACTGCGAAAACAGAACCGAAGGATGAGCGCCTCGTTGCACTGGTGGACGTTCCCGCGACACGGCCCGAATTCGACGAGGATACGGCCATCCGGAGGATGGTTGCCTTCGAGAATGTTTTTAATGAAGCGGTCTATGCCATGAGGGCGGAGCAGGCCAGGCGCAAACGAAGACTTCACTGGAACAGACTCATCATCCATATCCGGACAACCATGGATACAACCCTGGACCAGGTCCGGGATTACGCAGGCCGGATGGCGCCGCGGACTGCGGACCTTGGCCTGGAAAGGCTTGTCATTTATTCCAGACGCACAGCCCCGGAGGAAAAACGGGTCAGCGAAGTTGAGCTTCTCTTCGAAAATATTTCCAGCGTCAATTTCACGCTGCATGGCCGTGTGCCGTCGGAAGAACCGCTTGCTCCCATGGACGATTACGTAGCGAAAGTGGTGCAGGCCCGGAGCCGGGGCAACATCTATCCCTACGAAATCATCAAAATGATTACACGAATCGGCGCTCCCGTAAGCGAGAGTTTCCCCAAGGGCGAATTTGAGGAATACGATATCGGCCCGGCCGGGGATACC
>SPDA01000453.1 GCA_004525155.1 Spirochaetales bacterium | reverse complement strand
TAAAAAACGGAATTACCGGATCCGTCCCTGATAAATATTCCCTCCGCCGAGGTGTTTAAGAAACTTTTGATCAGATCAAACTGCACGGCTTTCTGTTCTTTTTCGATCAATTCGCTTATGTCCACAAAGGTGATGACAACGCCCTCTATTACGTTGTTGACAGTTCTGTAGGGAAGTATCCTCATCAGGTACCATTCCCCCTTATCGGATTGTACCCGGATATACTTCTGAACAAGCGTATCCAGCACATCTTCCGCCAGGTCCCGGAGGGAAACGGATTCGAGACGCGAGGTTATGTCGCTCACGGGGCGGCCCGCATCCGAGGGGATAAGATTAAGTATTTTTTTAACTGCAGGGGTAAACCTCCTGATGCGCAGCTCGGAATCGAGAAATATCGTGCCGATATCGGTACTCGCCAGCAGATTACTCATATCGTTATTGATGGTGTTTAGCTCCTCCAATTTCGACTGAAGCTCACTGTTGACCGTGGACAGTTCCTCGTTCGTAGCCTGCATCTCCTCCTTGGACGTTTCGAGCTCCTCGTTACTGCTTTGAAGTTCCTCGTTTATGGATTGGGCCTCTTCATTGGAAGAACTCAATTCCTCGTTGGCGGACTCGAGTTCTTCAATAGTCAGCTGCAGGGATTCTTTCATGAAACGGAGTTCCTGTTCCAGATTCAGCATCCGCGGATCCTTTTTCCCGGTGTTTGTTTTTCTTGCCGGTACTTCTTCTTTTTTACGATAATTTTTTTCATCGAACAGGATAATAAAATAGTCCGCTACGGGTTCCTTCAGAGGTCTTATACTGAGATCTATGGTGATAATCTGATCATCCTTTTTTATTTCGACACCGGTGTATTCAAGTTTGGGCTTTTTTACCGCCGTCTCCCGGAGAGCAGCCAGCAGCGGGTACTTAAGACCTTCCCTGGCCATATCCAGAACATTGAGCGTCGCTTCACCCGCAGGAGGCGAAAGATATCTTTCGGTGTTTCCCATAAAATGGTGAATGAAAAAATTATGATCAACTATAACGCCCGGAGGGGCATAATCCTGAATCATTACCTGTTCCGCCATACTCCGCAGGTCAGGCTTTAAGGGCAGCTCTTTCTTTACAATATCATAGACAGCGGCGGATCTCCCCGTATTTGAGGTTACAGGGTAAAAGGCGCTTCTCTTTTCCGTACCCTGTTTCTGCCGGAAAATTTTCCACTTCGCGGAGAGGGTCGAAAAAAGCTGTGTAAAATTTCCCGTGCTTTCGGAGGTGCCGAGAAACAGGACCCCCCCGGGGTTTAAAGCATAGTTGAACAGCGGGAAAAGTTTCGTTTGAAGAGAGGCCTGCAGGTAAATCAGCAGGTTTCTGCAGCTTACCAAGTCCAGCTTCGAAAAGGGAGGATCCCTTATAAGGTCCTGGGCGGAAAAAATTATTGTCTCGCGGAGAGATTTCCTGACCCTGTAATTCTGGTCTTCCCTTATAAAAAACCGGTCAAGGCGCTGTTCGGACACATCCGCCGAAATCCCCTCCGGATAGATGCCTGCCCTGGCAAACGTGACAGCGTCCCCGTCCAGGTCCGTTGCGAAAATCTGCAGCGGAAAGTTTTTCCCCGTTTTTTCCACAGCTTCCGTAAAAAGGATTGCGAGGGAATAGGCCTCTTCCCCTGTCGCGCATCCCGCCACCCAGATTCTCAAGGGGCAGTCAGTGTTTTTATCCGCGACCATGGCGGGTATCACCTTTGATTCGAGATATTCAAAGGCTTTTGGGTCCCTGAAAAAATTGGATACGCCGATAAGCATATCCTTAAAAAGCACCTCGATCTCCAGGGGCCTGTCTTTGAGAAAGCGGGTGTAATCGCCTATGGTATGAATATGGTTCATTGCCATGCGCCGCTGGATTCTTCTGCAAATGGTATTCGGCTTATACCCGGAAAAATCGTGCCCGGTTTTTCTCCTGAGCAGTAAAAATATACTGTTCAGATTATCTTCTTCCGGACCTGACTCATCTTCTTTAGGCTGTTCATTTTCAATATATGCATGCCGGATGTAACGCTGTATCGTCTCATTCATTCTTTCCACGGGAAGGACAAAATCCGCCAGACCGGCGCTGATGACGCTTTTCGGCATATCGCCGAATTTCGCCTGGTTCTCATCCTGCGCAAGGATGAGTCCGCCGGCGCCCTTGATTTCCTTGGCGCCCAGGGTCCCGTCCGTACCTGTACCGGAAAGGATAATGCCGATGGCCTGTCTTCCCCGATCCATCGCGAGTGACCGCAGGAACAGGTCGATGGTGATGCGCCTTCCCCAGGTATCGAGGGGCCTGGCAAGCCTGAGCCTGCCGTCTCTGATGGTCATGTTGCAGTTGGGGGGGATAAAATAGGCGGAACCGGGCATTACCTCGAGGCCGTCGGCACCGTCGTAAATTCCAATCTTTGTATGCCGCTGGATAATGGAACTCATGATGCTCTCATGGCTGGGGTCAAGGTGCTGAATGACAACAAAAGCGGTATTGTTTTCCGGTGTAACAGCCGCGAAAAAACCTTCCAGGGCTTCAAGTCCGCCGGCGGAAGCGCCAATGCCGACGATCGGGAAAAGCCCCTCGCCAGGCGCGGCGGCCTGTGTTCCGGAAGAACTAATCGGCTTTTCCTTTCTGCTTTCGGTCATTTTTTACCTGCTTCATGGGGAAAATTGGACAGGCTGAAAAACGGGCACTTGAAAAATTATACCACAATATTGAGCGGAAATATATAGATCGGCAGTAATTCATGTTCCGGCGCGCCCGGCGGCACTGCCGGTTAAAGCATGGGAAAAACCCCAAAAGGCCGGAGCCAGCCCATGAGGGGATTGCTGAACGTCCCTGCGATTTCCGGGAGTACGTCAGCGGGTTTCCCGGTTCCATCCTCTGTCCGGCAGGCGGCCAGCACCCAGTCCGCGTATTTCCGGATCTGCGGGTCGGGGTCCTCCTTCGCGATTCCGGAAAGAATTTTGAGGCGCGTATTGTTTTCCTTCTCCGAACAGGGATAGGTAC
>SPDA01000386.1 GCA_004525155.1 Spirochaetales bacterium | reverse complement strand
CCGCTTCAGTCCTTTAAGGCCTCTTCCATCCTCGAAATGAGAAAATCGATCATTGTCCTGTCCGCCGTAAGGGGAAGCTTGGTAAGGGCGGAAGGGGCGCTGTTTGCCTTGTAGGTATGGGCGCTTATGTCGATACCGAGCCTGTTCAGTTTTTGCGAAAAATTATCGGCGTCCCCGGCTGTTTTGAAGAACAGCGAGGAGAGATGGGCCTTTCCTTCAACTTCCGTAATAACATCCGGATGCCTTGCCTTGAGTTCAGCCAGTTTCTGTTCGTAATAGAGACCTGTGGTACGTATGTGTTCTTCGTTGGCCGATGCAAAAGCCATGGTTATGAGGTACGCCAGGGACGAAAGTTCCTCCTGACCGTTGGTTACCAGGGCCCCGAACTGGCTTAAGGTGTCCAGCTTCGGCGTCGTGATGATTCTTGATGAAGCGTACTGGCCGCCGGGAAAACCCTTGCCGACTGAAACGAAATCCGGCTCGAGACCGTATTCCTTGAACAGGAACAGCCCCGGGTACCAGATGCTGCTCTGGATCTCGTCCACAACCGTAGGTATGTCTCCGGCCGCGCACACCGCATGGGCGGCAGTAAGGTATTCCTTCGTAAGCCGGACGGCTCCGTAATTCATGAGGATAATTTCGTGAAAGAAGGCCGCAGCCTTGAAGGGCGGCTTGTCATACGTTTCCGCGGTTTCCCGGAAATGACCGATATCGTTTATCCTGACCGGGGCAACGCGGACCATGCCGTTCTTCTCCAGGGAAGCGAGGAAATCGGGCCAGAGGCCGCGGAGCAGCTGGGTGATGAAAGCCGTACCGTGGTAATTCGCGCTCCGGCCTCCGCTGTTATCCGCCATAACGAGTATGACGGGGATTCTGCCCGCGTATTCCGGCTGCGGGTCCGAATCCTGAAACCGGTAGAAACGGGCGAGCACCATTTTAAGCGCCGCTTCCACGGCGAGGCTGCCGGTCTGGAGATTGATGACACGGTTGAGCGTTTTCGGCGAGGAGGAGGCCAGCACCCGTTCAAGTGCCTCATCGTCCCCTGCCGGAAGACTGTTCACGCAGCGGATGAGTTCCCGCTCGAGAAGCCTGCTTATGAATCCCCTGGTGTTGTTGTGCGTAATCTGCGCTATGCCGAGTTTTTTGGCGTACTCAATCAGCTCGAAGCCGGGGAAATTATGCCCCAGGGAGGCATGATAATGTTCACTCTTGGTGGTGAGGTAAAGCCGGCCGTTTTCGCCTGTCCGGAAAAATCCCAGGGCCGCGAGGGGCGCCATGCCGATGCGTGTGGCCTGGGAAAAGGAGGCGGAACCGGCTCCCGCAAGGGCTTTCGGAAATTCAGGCAGTACTGCCGTGCCTGTGTCCGGCAGCAGCGAGGAGAGGCGCGCCTGTAAAGACTCCGGATAAAAATCCACCTTTTTTCCGGCGATTTCCCTGAGAACCGCAACATCCGACCCGGTCAGGTAAGCCTGGGCTGCGCATACGGCCTCCGTATATTCTTTACCGAGAAGGTCCTGAAGCGATAAAAATAACGTCCGCATTGCGCATACTACAATGTATGCTGTGGCTCGTCAAGGTGATAAAACATGTAGAACAGTCAAATATTGCTTGAAATAATTAAAAATAGGGGTGATAATGATTGAAATAAATTAAATTGGAGAGTGAATATATCATGAGCGGCATCGATATTCGCATTCAGAAATTATTCGCAGCCAGGAAGAATCTGGTAATTTCCGCCATCGATCATGTCCTCGAGTACGGCGACCAGGCAGGACTCGAAAACCCGGAAAAGGCGATTGAGAACTGCAGGGGCACGGACGCGCTTCTCATGTCCCGCTTCACGCTGAAAAGATACGGCCGGTTTTTCGGCGGACCCGGCGCCCCCGTGCCGGTAATCCGCATCAACTGGAGTTCCTCCTTTTACTATCCCCTGGGCTACAGCAGGGGCTATACACGGATTGCAACCGAGGTGGACGAGGCGGTCGAGGCCGGCGGGGAAATCGTTATCTGTTCCCTGTTCCTCGAAAACGGAAACGAGGAAATGGAAACGGAGAATGTCCGGGTTTTTTCCGAGGTAGTGCGCCAGAAGGAACGGCTCGGCATACCGCTCATCGGCGAATGCTACGTGGTCGAGCACAAGGATCTGACCCCGGAAGGACTGCAGAATAAGGTGAAGCGTGTGACCCGGGTCATGGCGGAGCTTGGCGCCGATCTTATAAAATGCTTCTATACGGGAGATGGATTTAAAGAGGTTGTGGATAACCTTCCCGTTCCCGCGTTCACCATCGGCGCGGACAAGCTGAATTCGGATCTTGCCGTATTGCAGAAAGCGAAGGACAGCGTGGACAGGGGCGCCCGGGGAATCATCTTCGGCAGGAATATTTTTATGGCGAAAAACCCGAAGAACATCATCGCCGGACTTGACGCAGTCATCAACGGCGGAACCTCCCCTGAGGATGCGGCGAAGAGGTTCGGGCTTGAATAGGCGGGCGCTGGTTTATTCCACCTGTTTACCCTTCCAGGTCTCCTTGAGTTCCTCTTCGATTGTCGTCAGCAGGTCAACCCCCGTGGTTCTGTCCTCAGCCGAAAAAAACAGTCGGAGCACTCCCTTTTCGTTGGTTGCCGTCCTAATGTAGCCGCTGTACCAGTTTTTATCTAGCTTTATTTCCCCGGGCCCGCAGACGGCCCCCTTATTGACCTGGATGCCCTGGAGATCGATGCCGTCCCTGTTGGCAGCCGTCAGCACCGCATCGTTTTTCGAAAGGTACTCCGTAACCCAGGCGAGGGCGCCGTCCCTTGCTCCGTCATTCTCAAACTGATAATTTATTTCACCGGAAGTATACACGCTGTCCTGCATTGTCCGGAGCCTGTCCATAAGAAGCGGATCTTCCTTTATCGATTTTAGAAACAGGAGAACCGTAACCAGGGTATTTTCCGCCGACATCGTGATGCCTTTGTGTTCGAGCCGGTGGTAATAGTGTCCGGATTCCTCCGCCGCAAAGGGCGCACCGATGCGTTCCATGTATTCCTTTATCTGGGAGTGCCCGTTGCGGAACAGCACAGGCTCCGCTCCAGCCTTTTTCCATTCCCTGAGCGCTATGGGATTGACTTTTGGATCGTAAAGCGCCGGTTTACCCGCACCCAAAGTCTTAAGCACGGGATCCGCTTCGAGCATGGGCAAGGCGGAAAACCCGGCGTTGAGAATTCCTCTGTGGTCGCCGAACACGATGCGGTCCCCGTCGCCGTCAATGCCGATGACCGCGCCGGGCCGGAGTTCCGCCGCGAGCCGCAGGACAGGGTCCATTTTTCCATGGCTCGTCGGGTTGGGGGAGCCGGACGGAAAGCGGCCGTCGGGAACCAGATTTACTGCAGTCACCCGAACGCCGAGACTTTCCAGGGCCCTGAACACTTCGGGGCCCGCGGAACCATGAAAGGAGTCCATGAGCACTGTCATCCCCTG
>SPDA01000319.1 GCA_004525155.1 Spirochaetales bacterium | reverse complement strand
ATACCCATGCCCGCAGCGCCGCCCTCGTTCTTGGCAGCGTCCCTCATGGCGCCTAACTGCTGCATCTGGGCGTAGTTGAGCCCCACCGCGGCAGCCGCCTGGGCGTCCGCCGTGGCGTCGGAGATCCGGTCTATGCGTTCCTGTGTTTTTTCGTCGAAGCTGGTACCTTCTATCCTGAAGTCGGAAATCTCGAAGCCCAGTTTCTGGAATTCGGGCTGAAGCCTCTGATAAATGCCCTCGGACAGCTCCATGCGCTGTGCGTCGATTTCGGCATAGCTGTACTTGCACTCGGCCATGTAATCGGTGAGCGGCTGCATGATGCGGGCATTCATCATCTGTTTGAACTGGGTAATGGTAAAATCGTTATGGCCGCCCACAAAATTGACAAAAAAGGAGCCTGCGTCCATGACTTTGAAGGTGTAATTTCCAAAGGCGCGGAGGCCTACGGGGAATTTATACTTGGGATCCTCGTACTTGATGGCGGACGGCGTGCCCCATTTCTGGTCGAGAATATTGGTTTTCCGGAAAAAGTAGATCCCTACCTTATGGTGGCTCTGAAAGGCCTGCATGAAATTTTTTATGGTGGTCCAGAAGGGGACATTCGAGGTTTTAAGTTCCACGATTCCCGCTTCCGTAAGGACCGCCTCCACCTTGCCTTCGTAGACGAAAATACAGCCCTGTCCGGGATTGACAATAAGCTTTGAAGCGTTCTTTATCTCGTCGCCGCGATCGGACCATTTTTCGAACAATGCATCCTTGTTATCGTTGGCTGTTGTCCATTCAATTACGGACCGTAACTGACCTTTGACAAAATCCCATAAACCCATATGTAAACCTCCACAGTAATATCTTAAAAAAATATACCACTTTTCGAAGGAATTTGTAATTCGCCCGGCAGAAAATATCCGGATTTTATATATTATTCGTTGAAATAATCGGGTTTTTGCTTCACAATGTCTCATTACAATATTTTATCCGGTGGAGGGATTCATGGAAGATGTGAAAAGTCTTGAATGCAAAAATTGCGGAGCCAGGTTACAGTTTAACTCTTCTCAGGTCTCCATGACCTGCGCCTTCTGCAGTTCCGAATATTTTATGGAAATACCGGAATCGGAAGACGAGAAAAAGGAAAGGCAGGACGCGGAAATTATCCTCTTCAAGTTCGACAAGGAGCAGGGTAAAAAGATTTTTTCCGATTGGATCAAGAAGGGGCTGTTCAAGCCGAACGACCTTACGAACACCTTCAAACACAAGGAATTCGACGGGGTGTATATTCCTTTTTACAAGGTGAACGCGGACGCGGTGAGCAACTGGAACGGCCGGGACAAGTTCGAGGTAAAAAGCGCCGAGGGAGACAAGCCCGCAGTATACGAATACAAGCCCAGGAGCGGCACACACGGCGAAAGCTACAAGGACTTCATCACAGCCACCCACGGTCTGGACCAGAACGAGGTGGACAGGATTCAGCCTTTCGACGACAACGATACCAAGCCCTACGATCAGGAGCTCCTGATGGGCTATAAATTCGAAAATCCCGGAATTAAAAAAGACAATGCCGAGGAGAAGTCCAGGGAACGCATACGGGGCTGGGAGAAACAGGCCTGTTCGTCCCTCTGCGACGAAATGAACAGCGTTTCCACCACCATCAGCAATCTGCGTTCGCGGCTTATGATGCTCCCCTTGTGGATTCTCGTCTATCTTTACAAAAATAAACCCTTCAGGGTGCTGATAAACGGCCAGACCGGCAAAATCGCCGGCAAAAAGCCTGTTTCCGGCATCAAGGTGCTCATTTTCATACTTATAATCCTTGCGGTCATAGCAGCAGTTGCTGTAATCGCGACAAGGTAAAATCCGGCGCCTGCCAGTGCTGCCTGCACCGGCGGGCCTCTCCTTTAAAAAAAGCCGCCCTTACGGACGGCTTTTTCATTTTTCCTTTGAAAGAATTCCGGTTTATTATTCTATGTTCACTTCCAGGGTGGGCCTCGGAATCTTTACATCCACATAGAAGCTCAATTCCAAAGGCGACGATTCGTTGTTCAGGTAATCCAGCGCTTTTGCTTTTATCGTATGCTTTCCTTCCCACTGAATCTTGATCGGATCGACATAGGTAAAATAATCGCCGCCGTCTATGGAAATGAACAGCTCTTTTACGCCGCTTGTATTGTCGTAGGCTGAAACCGAAAACGTGTTTTCCCGATTGGTGAAATTTTCACCCTGCAGGGTTACGAATTTTTCCTTCGGCGTTATTTCAACCCGCGGGGCAGTGTTGTCAATATAACCTTCCGCATAGTAAACAAGGGTTTTGTTGCCCACATTGTCAACACCGTAGGCTTCCGCCTTGTGCTTTCCCTCCCCGTGGATGTAGCCGACCATGGAAGCCCCTTCATGTTTGACGAACCCGCTGTTGTCAATGTTTACATAGATGGCGCTTACGCCGGAGAGCAGGTCCTCTCCCCATACCGCGATGGCAGTATCGCCGCGCCCGTATGCCACGCCGCCGTCCACGTAGGCTGTTCCCTTGGCGCTGACGCCGCCGTAGGGAGCCGTGTTATCCACAATGCAGGAATACACTTTTTCAGTGGAGATGTTGCCTGTTTTATCCAGGGCCCGGTAAGCGATGATGTATCTGCCTTCAGCAGGAAGAGAAATGGGACCGGTGTAGAGTTTGAAAGGTTCACCGTTTATGGAATATTCGAGCCGTTCCAGGCTGGATTCGAAGTCTTCGCCGAAGAGCTTGAATTTTGCGGATAGAGGAACATAATCGATTTCGCCGTTGTTATAAACCTTCATCTGCTGGGCAAACAAACCTCCGCCGAGACAGAGTACCGCGATAAAAATTATGAGCAGTTTCTTCATGATTTTCCCCTGATTTTGAATATTTCGTAACTATTCTCTCATATTACACCGAGCAGGAAAATAAAGTCAAATCTTTTTCTGATTTTATTGCGCCCCCCGGAGTTCTTATTGACCAAGGTGATTTCTGCCTTTATACTTTATTTTCTATAAATCTGGGCAGAAACCACGCGTAATACAAGGAATAATATGGATATTTCAAGTTTTTCAGAATCCAGGGCCGAATCCAGGGATTTCATCCGAACCATCATAGACGCGGACCTGGCTAAGGGAAAGAATGGCGGGAGGGTCGCAACCCGCTTTCCGCCTGAACCGAACGGTTTTCTGCATATCGGCCACGCCAAATCCATTTGCCTCAATTTCGGCATTGCGAGGGAGTATGGAGGCACCTGTAATCTTCGTTTTGACGATACCAACCCCGCCAAGGAGGATGTGCGTTTCGTTGATTCAATCCGGGAGGATGTCAGATGGCTCGGTTTCGACTGGGATGACAGGGAATATTATGCCTCGGATTATTTCGGCAAACTTTATGAATACGCCGTCATGCTGATTAAGGATGAAAAAGCCTATGTTTGCGATTTGACGGCCGATGAAATCCGCACCTACCGCGGAACCCTTACCGAGCCGGGACGGGAAAGCCCCTACAGAAACCGGAGCGCCGGGGAAAACCTCGATCTCTTTACCAGGATGAAAAACGGCGAATTCCCTGACGGGTCCCGCGTGCTTCGCGCGAAAATAGACATGGCATCTCCCAATATCAGCATGAGGGACCCGGCCATTTACCGAATCCGCAGGGCAAGCCACCACCGGACGGGGGACGAATGGTGCATCTACCCCATGTATGATTTTACCAATTGTCTCTCCGATGCGCTGGAGGGCATTACTCATTCCATCTGCACCCTGGAGTTCGAAAACAACCGTGCGCTCTATGACTGGTTTCTCGATAACCTACCTGTGCAAAGTCGTCCCCGGCAGTATGAGTTCGCACGCCTCAATCTTAGTTATACGGTTTTAAGCAAACGCAAATTGCTCAAACTGGTGGAAGAGAAGATCGTGGAAGGATGGGACGACCCTCGCATGCCCACGCTCTCCGGTTTGCGGCGGCGGGGGT
>SPDA01000625.1 GCA_004525155.1 Spirochaetales bacterium | reverse complement strand
TGCGCTGCTGACGGCGGAATCCCCGCTGCGTGCGGAAGAAATAACCCTTAATCCCGTTCTCGGGGCTTCCCTTGTATTTCCGCGGTTCGTCGCAAAACTGGGAGCGGATTACGCGTATTATGTACGCACAGGCCCTGCGGACGCCTCCCTTCACAGGATTCTGGCATTTCTTGAATTGAGGCTGCCCGTGGTTCCCTTCCTGGAAGCCGGCGGCAGGGCAGGCGTATACTGGTTTACCAGTAACCCGATTTTTGTTCCTTTTTCCCTGTTCCTGAACCTGCGGCCCGTGCCGTCCCTGCGGATAGGGATGGAGGGCGGGCTCAAGTCCGGCGATGAATCCTGGTATGCCCTCTGGAAACAGTATCCCCTCGTGTGGCTGTCGGACCTCATGCCCGCGTCAAGGTCCTGGTACGCGGATCTGGATTTTGACTGGTATATCCTGCCGGACCTGCATGTAAAAACCGGTGCGGGATACGAATATGTCCTTGATGCGGTTTCCCCTTCGGCGGACATCGATCCCGTATTCGGCATGTACGGGACAGAAAAGATTTCGGCCCACCGGATATCCCTGCCCTTTTCCCTGGATTGGGACCCCCTCGAATGGCTCTCCTTTTCCCTCGGCGGCAGGGCCCGGCTGCTCGGGCAGTTCCTTCATGAAAACAGGTTCGAAGGCAGTTTCGAAACGGACATGCACACCTTAAACGGAGTCTTCGGCGGAAGCCTGCGGCTCGGTCTGCCTGTCCTGGATACTGTGCAGGTTCCGGTTCTGAATCTGGGATTCTTTGTAAGGCCCATTCCGGGTGTTCGCTTTACGCTGGAGGGGGAGGACCTGCTCTGTCCCGTCATCGAGAACGGGCGCAGATCCTGGGGGGATTTCAGGGCCCCCGGTTTTCAGGTAAGTTTCAAGACTAATATTTCATTATAAATACGAAATTGAGGAAGAGTTAACCATGATTGAATTAATGCAGAAGGGCGGAATTGTAATGTGGATAATCCTGGCATTATCCCTGGCAGCCACGGTAATCATTATAGAAAGGCTTCTTTATTTACGGAGGATACGGACAGATGAGGAAACTCTACTTGCCCGGCTTAAGGCTACGGTGCAGAAGGGTCATTTCGATGAGGCTTTGAACATCTGCGAATCAAACCCGTCGCCTCTGGCAAATATCATGAAGACCGGTCTTGAATACAGGCATCATGAGCATGCCGTCATAAAAGATGCGGTCGTTGACGCGGCGAGTCTCGAAATTCCGAAGCTCGAACGGTACCTGCCGTCGCTGGGCACCATTGCGCACATAGCTCCCCTTCTCGGGCTTTTGGGAACAGTTACGGGAAACATAAAAGCCTTCGGAGTTTTGAGCAGTTTCGGCAGTATGGGCGATCCGGCCCTGCTCTCAAAAGGCATCGCGGAGGCGCTGCTTACCACAGCGGCAGGCATTGTCGTATCCATACCGGCCATCATTTTTTACAATTCCCTGGTTACCCGGGTCAATCACATCATCATCAGGCTGGAGAACAGGGCAAACGAGCTTCTTGTCATGCTTAAGGAGAAGGCCCTATGAAATTTCAGCGGCGGTTGTCCCCCCGCGCCACGGTAGATCTGATTCCCATGATAGACGTGGTGTTTCAGCTCGTTATTTTTTTCATGGTCACCAGTACCTTCATCCTTACACCCGGCATAGGCCTGGTCCTCCCCTCGGCGGACACGGCGGAACCCATGGCGGTCAGCAAACTCGTCGTTACCCTCGTATCCAGGGAGGAAGTCTACCTGAACAAGGACCTTTACGACCTGAAGGGTTTGAACACAGCGCTGGAAGCACTGCCGCAAGCCAGGAAGGACGAGGTGAAAACGGTTGTTCTTCAGGCGGACAAAGCCACAGCCTACAGCCTCATCGTGGAAGTTCTGGACGTGCTGCGGCGCAACGGGTTTAAAGGCGTCAATCTTAAAACGATTTCGGAGGGTTCCGGATGATAACGCCGAGGGAACGGCTCGCCGTCAGCATCATCTTTTCCGCGGTGCTCTACGCGGGGGTTTTCATAGTTCTCGGCCGCGTGTCTTTAGGGGGGAATCCATTTGAGGATCAGATTGGTCCCGTTTATGTTGAATTGGACCCGGGCCCCGAACTCGAAGCGCTTCTGAAAAAGGAAACCCCCAGGCCCCCGGTGCCGGACGAGACGATCGCGCAGGAAAAACCGGCGCCGGTGCAGCCCAGGCCGGTGCAGCCCAAGCCCGAAGCCTTACAGCAGCAGGCGCTGA
>SPDA01000603.1 GCA_004525155.1 Spirochaetales bacterium | reverse complement strand
TACCGGGGCCATAACCGGGAGGGAGGCGGGCCCGAAGGAACGCGGCAAGGTTTTCGGGCTTCTGGGAATGACTATCGGCCTGGGTGCCCTGGCAGGCGGCCTGAGTATCGGTCCCATGGTGGACGCCTGGGGGTACCGGCGTATGTTTACGGTTATGGCGGCCTTTTTGCTGATTATTCCCCTTGCAGCCCTGGTCATGGTAAGGGAAACATCCTCCGTTTCCGAAAAAGCCGTACAAGGTCCCGTAAAACAAAGAGGGCGTTTCGAAAAAGTCCTGTTCCTCCTTTTTGCCGCCCAGATTTTCGGCATGATTGCTAATGGATTGGGCAATATGGCCCGATCTATTTCAATGAGCGGCCTGTCCTTCACCAACACCGCAATTACCACGACCGCGGCGGTGTCCGGCTTAATCGCCATACCCCTGGCTTTATTCCTCGGATGGCTTTCCGACAAACTGGGAAGGAAATTGATTCTGATAATAAGTCATGCCGCCGGCACCCTGTGCCTTGTACTTCTCGTTATTTCATTCAGATTGTGGCACTTCTGGATCGCGGCATCGCTTCTTTCCATAGTTGTCGTCAGCATGAGCGTAGGTCCGGCCTTCGTGGCCGATATCGTAAAAAAAGAATCCGTGGGCACGGGAATTGCCCTGTTCCAGGGCGCGCAGTGGCTGGGAATAATCGCGGGTTTTGTATACTCCGGTTATGCCTTCAAAGCGATGGGATTTTCCTCGAGTCTTTTTGCCGCTTCAGGCACCGGAATAATCGCGGCGCTCCTTATCCTGTTTTTACGAACATCCCCGCCTGCCGGGGATTCCGGAAGGTAACCCCCCCGGTGAACTGTCTCCGCCTCCTGCTTACGGTAAAGGTCTAATCGATGACACGCACCGTATCCAGCATCGTGTCAGAAGGCCCCTGTATCCTGCAGCCCGCCTGCCTGTTTTTATCCACGTACTCCCATACTTCAGGGGTTATTATTTCTCCGGGATAGACAACCGGAATACCCGGCGGGTAAAGGGCGATGGTTTCCGCTGCAATGCGGCCCCGCGACTGTTCCCAGAGTATTGCCTTCGCATCGGCAAAGAAAGCCTGACGGGGCATCAAAACGGCCGGCGCCTGCGGGGGTTCAGCGGGACGGGCCTGGACGGCTGTTCTGCCTCCGGGAGGGACAGGAGCGCGGGAAGCGAGGCTCCGCAGCGCGGACAGCAGCCGTTCGATGTCCTCCTTCGTATTCGCCCCGGTTATTATACCAGTCACGCTGCTCAGATCGGCGAGTTCCATATCGACACCGTGCTCCTCGAACAGGGCCTTTTTTGCCCCGAACCCGGTAAGCCCCAGGCCCGATACATCAATGGTTATCCGGGCGGGATCCTTAAGCGCGGCCTTCAGATACCTGATGCCGGGTATATCATCCATACCCCGGCAGAGGACTGCCGCGAGATTGAGGGCACGGTCCGTCCATTCTCCGCCGTGTAATGCCATGTCCTGCCTTGCGCAGTCAAGGGACGCCATAAGAAGGTAGGAGGGGCTCGTCGTCTGCAGGATTTTCATTGCCGCTGACAACCTTTCGGCAGAAACTCTGCTGCCGCGGACATGAACCATGGAGGCTTGTGTAAGGGCGCCTAAAACCTTGTGAGTGCTCTGGGCGCAGGCGTCGGCCCCGGAGGCGAGAGCGCCGGCAGGCAGGGCATCGGAAAAATAAAAGTGGGCGCCGTGGGCCTCGTCCACCAGCAGGGCCACGCCCGCCTCATGGCAGGCCTCCGCCATGCCGGCCAGGTCGCTTGTCAGTCCGTGGTAGGTGGGGCTCACGGCGAGAACCGCTTTCGCGTCCGGGTGTTCAGCGAGCGCATGCCTCACGTCGCCGGCACGAAGCCCGCCGGGAATTTCCCAATCAGTGATGAACCCCGGCCGCGCATACACAGGCCGGATGTCTCCGAGGATGAGGCCGCTCAGGCACGAACGGTGCGCGTTGCGGGGCAGGATGATTTTTTCTCCCGGCGAGGCGCAGGCAAGCATCATGGCCTGGATGCCGGCGCTGGTGCCGTTCACCGAGAACCAGGTCCTGTCCGCGCCGAACAGGTCCGCAGCGAGTTCCTGCGCTTCCCGGATCGCTTCCCTGGGGCTGTGCAGGTCATCCAGCAGGGGCGTTTCAGTCCGGTCCAGGCTGAATATCCCGTCTCCGGCAAAGGCGCGGAACCGCACATTGATGCCCCGGGGTCCCCTGTGACCCGGGATGCGGAAGTAGGCGGGATTACCCTGCGTGTAGCGCGACAGGGCTTCGAGGATGGGAATGCGGGACTGATCAGGAATATTCATGGCTGCTGCAGGTTTATCCTGTCGTT
>SPDA01000489.1 GCA_004525155.1 Spirochaetales bacterium | reverse complement strand
CCTCCAAAAAAATAAATTTGCTTGATTTTTGCCATATTAATATATTCCCTCCAAGTTTTTAGAAATGATAATGACTGTAGTTTGATTGATAATGAAGAAAAAAGCATATCCGTGTCAAGACAGGGCCGGTTGAACATCCTCGTTATTTCAGGTAATTTTAGACAAATTTACGATAACTGCCATGATGTCTTTTAAAAACCTTATTGATTCACATATTCATCTTTTGTCCATGGAAGACAGACAGCTTGCAGTGGACAAGATTATTTCGGAGGCGGAAAACGAAGGCTTTTCCGCGCTTCTTGATGTTTCAATCGACAACAGGGACATCCTTAAACGAACGGATTTCGCATCACGGCATTCCTGTGTTCATACCGCTTTGGGACTCGCCCCTTCCGCAGCAGCCTCCGACGACTGGATCCTGGAGCTGGAAAAACTGGATGGCTACATTTCGCAGGTCATGCCCTGTGCCCTGGGAGAGATTGGTCTCGATTATCACTGGAACTACGGCAGCCCCGAAAAGCAGAAACATCTCTTCGCCTCGCAAATCCGCCTGGCCAATGACCGGGCGCTGCCTGTCATCATCCATAACAGAAAGGCGGACAGCGACGTTCTTTCGATATTGAAGGAAATCCCCCCGTTGTACGGCGGAATCATGCACTGTTTCTCCGCGGATAAGGATACCGCCGTAAGGTTTTTGGAACTCGGGATGAAACTTTCCTTTGCGGGAAATACAACCTACAGACAGTCGGGCGCCCTGAGGGAAGCGGCTGCTTTTTTGCCCCTGCACAGTATCCTGGTGGAAACGGATTCTCCCTTTCTTCCTCCGGAGGGTTTCCGCGGCAAACCTAATTCACCGCTCAATGTCGCATATGTGTATACCGTGATTGCAGAGCTGCGCGGTATTTCCATTGAAAATCTCGTCGAAGCGGTCAAAATAAATTATTTCGGCTTGATAAAAAAACGGGGTGATTCGCAATAGAAATTTTACCTACTGCTCTTTTTTATCATAAAGAGTTTCGATATAGGCCTTGGTATTTTCAAGTTCCATCCGGTTTATCGTGCACTGCCCTTCCAGAACAACCCCGTCCTGGATGATGATTTCCGGTGTTTTTATGTGGCCGAGGACCCTCGCCGTGGAAAGGAGCAGAATTCTCGTGCGGGCAGTAATGTTTCCAATGACAACCCCTTCTATCACCGAACTGGTGGAATTGATATTTGACTTTACCCTCGCTTTCGGACCAACCTGGAGGTGCTCCACCGAAAGGGATTCCCCCTCGAATTTTCCGTCGATGCGGAGGTTCCCCTTAATCGCGAAGCGGCCTTCAAATTTCGAACCCTCTCCTATTACTGTATTGGCATCAATTTCTATCTGCAAATATTCATCCTCCGCCCCTCAGGGCAATGTGCAAAAACAACCGGGTTACGCGCATTGCTCCTGCGGGTTACGGTCTATAATAAAAATGCCCTCCTTTACTTCTAAAGAAGGGCATTGAAGTCATGCTTGAGGAAAACCTACCAGGAATCCGGCAGATCGTCCGCGTCTCTGCTCTCTTCTCCGAAGAGATCCGTCACCGCCCGAAGGTCGTCAAAATAAATGTAATACTGGCCGTAGGATTCTGCGGGGTCGGTCTGAATCAGAAACCCGTTGAAGCGGAGACCGGAATAGGTTGAATAATGATAATCCTTCTGTCTGATATTCGTGGGTATTGCCACGGTAAGCTTCTTCCATCCGGAAAAATTGAGCTTGCCCATGGTGATTTCCGCCTTGGTCCCGAAATAATCCTCCACGAGTAGCTTAAGGGTATGGTTGAAATTCCTGCCGATTACCCAGACGGAAATAGTCTTGCAGATGCCTTCCACCGGGATGGGTCTGCTCGGGGTAATCGCTATGTTTTTGTGGCCCCGGTAAAAATAATTTACCTTGACGCCGAGGACGTACTTGTCATTCTCCTGGATATTGCTTTCCTCTTCCCCCGGTAAGGGTTTCTTGTCGAGGGGACTGCCCTCAAACCGGCGGAGGCTGACAATGCCGTCATCCTTGGACATGTTCACTTCCCAGAACCCGGCATCTTCGAATTTGGAAATGGATATTTCCTTGAGATTCTGCTGGGCTGAATCGATACCGATGGAATTCGGGTCGGGTTCGCCCACGGCGCCGGCCGCCTGGCCCCAGGCGGCAAAGCCGGCAGTGAGAATCAGTATTATCGCTACTATAAGTCTAGGTGCTCTCATTGGTCCTACTTACCCCCCTCGGAATTCCAGATTTCTTTTATTTTTTCCTGATCCGCCAGATCGTCTCCGTCAAACCGGGAGACGAACACATCGGCCAGTGTTTTTATCTGATCGACGTACAGCATAAAATCATTGACATTTTCCTGCGGTCTCGTCCACATCACAATTTTTACCAGGGTCAGTTCCTTGAGGTAACCGCCGGAGGTAACATGTCCTCCTTCCTGCGGAATGAAGGATGGAATATCAACCCCGAGATTTTTCCAGCCGGTGTGCTTGATTGACCCCATATCGAGAATATGAACGACACCCTTGAAGTCCCTTATATGAATCTGCATGTAGAAATTGTAGTTGGATCCCCAGACCCAGAAATCTATCCGCTGGGTCCTGCCCGGAAGCAGAAGCTCATTGGACTGAATTATATTGCCGTCGGCGTCCAGCCCAGCCGGGTGCCTTGCCACCAGGTTTCCGTTTTCCTCAACTGCAGGAATGATTTCGATATAATTATAACCCTGCCGGTCAAAACGGCCCCAGACTCCGAGGGCTTTAAGTTTTTTATTTTCTTTATTTTTGCCGAAGACAGCTTCCGGCCAGGCATCGACAAATTGTG
>SPDA01000647.1 GCA_004525155.1 Spirochaetales bacterium | reverse complement strand
GTTTCCCTGGAAGAATCGGAAGCGGCGGGTCAGCGGTTTTTACTGACTTCTGTAGGTTTCGCGATTGCTGCTGCGCTCCTTGTCCTTATCGCTCTGCTTATTTCGATGCGGAAGATCATAATTTCACCGGTCCTGCAGCTGCGGGACTTGATAAGGAATGTTGCCGAAGGGGAGGGCGATCTTACCAGGCGGCTCGGGATACATCAGAAAGACGAAATAGGGCAGACCGCGCAGTGGGTTGATACCTTCATGGGCAGGATGCAGAATATTGTTTCCGGAATAAAGCAGTCATCCGAACTGAATGACGCTATATCCGGGGATCTGATGGCAAGCGCCGCGCAAAGTAAACAGTCGAGCCGACATATCGCCGGCGGACTGGCGGAGGTAAAGGACAGCGTATCACTGCTGAATACAAAGAACGAATCGACAGCAAGAGCAGTCGGAGAAATTCAGCAGACCATTATGCGGCTTGCCGAACAGATCGCTGACCAGTCGAGTTCCGTGGTAGAAACCTCTGCAGCAATCGAGGAAATGGCTGCAGCTATCAGCAATGTAACGAGAATTTCGCATGACAATGTCAAAACTGCCGAAGAACTGCTTAATTTTACACAGTCGGGTGAAGAAAAAGTCCATTCAACAAACGAGAATATTAACGCTATTGCGAAAAATGTCGACGATCTGCTGGAATTAATCTCTCTGATAAACAATATCACCTCGCAGACAAACCTTCTGTCGATGAATGCGGCCATTGAAGCGGCCCACGCCGGCGAGTTCGGTAAAGGCTTCGCCGTAGTTGCCGACGAGATCAAACACCTCGCTGAATCAACCGCGGAAAATGCAAAACGCATAACCGGAACCCTCCATGCCATGATTGAAAAAATACAGATTTCTCTCGATGCGAGTACTCAAAGCGGAAACGCCTTTGGAAAGATAAAGAGCAGCGTTCAGCTTGTTGTCAATTCGTTTTCCGAAATAGCGAATGGCACGAATGAGCTTAAAATCGGCAGCGGTGAAATAGTGCAGTCGACCGCCAGCCTGCTGAATATTACGGAAAACATAAAGTCGCAATCCCGGGAAATCCGGCAGCGCACAGACGAAATAAAGGCTTCCTCAGATGAAACAGCCGGGATCAACGTTAAGGTCAGCGAGCGGATGTCCGAACTCAGCCTGGAGGCTGCCGGTATCGCCGCCAAGAGTGAATTGATCGAAGAAATTACCCTGAAGAACAATGACAACGCAAAATTGCTGACGGATGAAATGAAACAGCTTAAAACTGAATAACTGCGCGCCGGAATGGACGCGGCAGCTCAAACACCGGCATGCGGTTTGTGCAGCTTCCGGTAATCTTCCGCGGTAAGGGCAATCCCCTCGGGCCACATGATCTTCGGTGCATACCCGAGAAGATTGGCGGCTTTCGCTATGGAAAAGTGATAGTTATGGACGAGCATATCGACCCGGTAATGCGTAAGGGCGGGGGCATTCTTCGCTTTCACCAGGCTGAAAATGCCTTCCAGAAACCCCGCCGCTGCCTTTGCAAGGAATACGGGAAGATGAATGCGCGGAGGTTTTATGCCGAGCTTTTCAGCGGCAAGGTTTAAAAGCATTTCCCAGGTGGTTTTTTCGCCGCCGGTAATGTTGAAAATCTGGGCCTTCGCGGCCGGACAGCCGATACAGGCGGCGACAGCCTCCGTCAGGTCCGTTACATACACGGGGCAGGTAAGACTGCCTCCTTTTCCGATGTAGCCCATAATTCCCCGCTCCATGGCCTCGAAGATGGGGAAAAAGGTCGTCGTGTCCCCGGGGCCGTAAACGTTACCCGGGCGTATTACGGCTGTATCGAAGGCAGGGGAATCGGCAGCGAGTACGGCCTCCTCTGCGGCTTTTTTGCTCACCTGGTAAGGATTAATCAGGGGATAATAGGGCCCTTCCTCGGTTGTTTCCACGTGATTGCCGAAGCCGTGAACTGAAATCGAACTTATGTATATGAACTGCCTGCAGCCGGACTCCTGGGAAAAACGCAGCAGTTTTTCCGTTACTTCCGTATTGACCCTTTTGAACAAATCCAGGCTGCCCCAATCGTATGCCAGGGCTGCCGCATGAATGACAATCTCCGTTCCTGCGGGAAAGAAACCGCCCGCATCCGTTTTTTCAAGGTCCAGGTTG
>SPDA01000362.1 GCA_004525155.1 Spirochaetales bacterium | reverse complement strand
TCTCCAAGCACGCCGTAATTGTAGGCAAGCTTGTCCATGGCCGCTTCAGTGGCTTTCCAGAAATCCCTCCGGTCGTCCTGCCACTCGTTGACCTTCATGGATACGGGAGAAATGCTGTTCAGCATGAACTGCCAGAGCCCCGCGGCGCCGGAGGTGGAAACAGCCCCGGGCCTGAATTCGGATTCCACCACCGGCAGAAAAAGCAGTTCCGGCGGCAGACTCCGCTCTTCGATGGATTTAACGATAAAACTTCTGTAGGGCCTGCCTCTTTCCATCGTTTCCCGGAGCCATGTAAGCCCCTCGGGTGTTGCATATTTTTTGATAAAATTATCGACAAGGACCGACTGAGGCGTTTCCAGGGAGAACGCGGCCGGACCCGCCAGGGCCTGGGCGGAGGGAAGATGAAGAGTTTCCGCTTCGCCTTCGAACACGGCGGGCAGTACCATACCGGTTTTCCCGGGGAGGCTCAGTGCCTGCGCTTCCAGATCCCGTGCCCCGGGGAAAAGGCAGGCCAGCACAAGAAAAGCGGGAAAAACAGCGCTGATGAACGCAGTCCGTCTTGCCATGGTTATTGATAAAATCAGAAGGTACCTGTGGACAGGTCCACATAAAAGGACAAACCCATACCCATACCCGAGGGGGAGAATTCGCCGCCCGCGGGACCGTAGGCAAAGGGTACGGTAAAGCCGGCAGTCAGGAAGGAAAAGGGCTGTACCGAAAAATCGGCCTCAACCAGTCCTGACAGGTCCGTAAAATTCATCACCCACCGGGCGGCAAGCCGTAACGGCAGCCGCGGTATCGACCAGGCAACATCCGCTGCCGCGTAATGCCTCGCCGGGAGCACCAGGTCCGCTTCGCTTATCCTGTTCTGCTGAAGGAGGGAATCGACCCCGGGGCTCAGCAGAATCGGGGCGCTGCTGAAGGGATAACCCAGCCCGTTGTAGAGGTACTGGAAAGTCCCTTTAAGGCCCAGGGATGCAACAGCCGCGGTGATTCCGCCGGTGCTCTGGTTGTAGAGAAACCCTTCCGCTGGTCCGGCGTCCAGGCCTTCCGGCCAGGAGGAAGGATCGGCGGCGGGAAAGAGCATGATTCTGTCGGAACCGAAATAAAAGATGCTTTCCGCGAAAACGGTAACGACGGGAAACTCAACCCTGGCAGTGACAAAGGCCGAGGGCTTACGCTGATACGTGTAATACCCGCCTGCGCCCGCGGTCACGGGACCGAAAACCAGTTCCCCCCGGGCTGCCAGTTTCAGGTCCTCGAGTTTCGATGCATCATCCGCCATCAGCAGAAGAGAAACGCTGTGCCGGGAAAGGAGAAACGAAACCTCCATGCTTACGGGGCCCTCCCGGAGGACCTTATCCGCGGGATCGTCAGGTTCCAGGGGGTATACTGCGGACAGGTTCACGTAATCCGCCGGGCTGAAAAAATAACCGGGAAACCAGGCATAAGACTTTTTGCCCGCCGTCAGCCGGAGCCAGGTCAGGGGTTTAAAAACCGCATAGATGGAATCGACCGAAAGACTGGGGAGCGGAATCGGCCCGTCGGCACCGAAAGCCTGCACCGCCTCATGAAGAGGATACCTGACGGAGATTCCGCCGTGCAGGTCGAACATCTCCGCTGCGGAGGCGTCCATGGTAAAGGAGGAGGACAGGGAAGCCTCCAGACCGGCCTCGTCCGGGGAACCGAGCTTTGCCAAACCGCCGGGGGGGGAGAGCCAGGACCAGAACCACGAAGGTTCAAGCCCGAAGGAAAAACTCCCGCCCAGGCTTACAGAAACCCCGGGAAGGGACGTCGCACCCGCCGCCGTTCCATCATCCGCGGCCGCGTTAAAACCTGCGGCAAGGAAAAGAAGGGCGGAAACTACGGAAAATATTCGTTTACCGGCTTTCATGCTGCAATAGTACACTCTTTCCTCCGTATTAATCTACATCGGCCTAAAGTGTTGAAAGAAAAAGCTTTAACGTGGAGAAAACACGCTCCCGGTTCCGCCCTTTTTCCATATCCGCGATGTCCCTGCAGTAATTCTTCGCCTCTTCCAGAATTTGATCGATCGTCCTGTCCGAAAGCGGCAGGGACTTTCCCGTCAGTTCCAGTTCCACGTCCCGGATGCGCAGAAGGGTCTGCCTGCCGAGACAGTAGATAAACCGGATTTCATTGAGAGTGTTTTTCTGCCTTTTCGAAAGTCCGCAGAAAATGATCCGATCTTCCTCGAACGCCCTGAAAACGGCGCTTTTTTTATACATCTGGACGTTCCAGTCATCGTAGGGGATGCGCAGCCTGGTCACGGCCTCGCCGGGATTGAGGATGAAATTCCCCTCGCCGTCGAGGCAGCGGTTAAGGGGCAGCCACCGGGAGGAACCGGCCCTGCGTATTTCGATGCGGACCTCCATGAGCGCAAGCACGGGAAAAGCGTCCATACGCTGGGTCCCCGCGCAGACGTTGCCGCCGAGAGTGGCAAGGTTCCGCACCTGCGGCGTGGCGATGCCCTCGAGACATTCCCGGAAGGCGGAAGGAAGCACGTGTCTGCCGGTCTCCAGGATGGAGGATATGGAAACGGCGGAACTGATGTCCAGGTACCTGTCGGTCCTGTTTATCCTTTTAAGCTCCTCAAGCCCGCCGATATAGATGAGGTCCTGGGGAAGCGGCTCCTGGCCTCCGGCGCCGGATTGAAGGAGAAGAGTTCCGCCGGCGTACAGGACCGCGCGGGGATGCCTTTTTGTGAGGAGAAGGAGGGAAGCGAGCGAATCAGGCGAATAGGTGTGGGGGGACATGAATTTTTCTTTCATGAGCGCCTTCTGCTGAATTTGAGGGAGACGAGGGTGACGGCCCGTATGAGAGAGGAATACTCGTTGCACCTGCAGTGATGACCCGACAGGCCGGAAAGAATCTCGTTTTCCTCGGGAAGGGGAATTTTTTTGAGAAGCGCGTGAATGCCGAGAACTTTCCCGGGCCTGCAGTAATCGCAGGGGTTGTACCCCGCCTCCCTGAAACCATCGAGAATTTCACCGTATTCTCCGGATGCCCTGAACCCCTCCAGGGTGACCACGGATTTGCCCTTTATGGTAAACATGGCCACCATGCACGAGGGCACCAGCTCGCCGTTCAGGAGGACGGAGCAGGCCCCGCAGTATCCGGACGTGCATCCGCACCTGACAGTGAGAAGACCGAACTGTTCCCGCAGTATCTGAAGCAGCCTGCTCTCCGGATTGCAGTCCGGGGCCGCGGGAACGCCGTTCAGGTTAAACCGGATAATCATAGGTCTTCCGCCGGTATTGAGCTGATAGTCCTGCCGAGAGCCTGGGAAAGGGCCTGGGCATAGGCGGCGGGAACGCAGTTGAAAGGCAGTTCGCCTATTCCGCCGGGCGCGGAACGTTTGCCGCCGGGAAGAAACTCGATATCCATGAGAGGCAGGTAGGAGGGATGTGAAAAATACCAGACAGGATCGTACGCCTCCCCCTCCCGGCGTACGGCGGCCCTGGGGAAATTGCTCGTCATGCCCGGAACCTTACACCATTCCAGGGCCTGGAAAATACCGGCCTCCACCGATCCTCTCGCCCTCTCCCTGTTCAGTACGGCGCCGCAGTCCGCGGAAAACCAGATACCCCGGATAAAAACGTCCTC
>SPDA01000158.1 GCA_004525155.1 Spirochaetales bacterium | reverse complement strand
GCCGGGGGAAAAATGTTTGCGGGCAGGAGTTTTTCACAGATGGCAAGTGCCGTTTCAGGATCGTTTTTTTTAAGCAGTAAAATCATCCGGATATACTCGTAGGAGGGATCCCCGTAGAGGCTCACGGCCTTCTCGATGTTCCGCAGGGCGCTGTTAATTTTACCCATTTTTAGCGCTTCCTGGGAAAGCATGCAGTATTTCAGTGAATCCTTCATCGTCCGGCTTACTGCCGGCGGTTCCGTTCCAGGCAGCAGCGGCGAGGCGGACCTGTTTATGGGTCCGGGGGTTCCTGAAAATAATCCGGGAAACCTCCGGCCGTTTTTGTCGTCGAAGGAGAAACCGATGTACCCGTTATAACAGACAGCAGGCGGCGTTCCACCGGCCACCCAGAATTTACGGGTGGAGGGTTCGAAAAGTACGCTGGTCAGGGTGATGGGCTGCGCGGGAAAATCGCCCAGCAGCCTGCAGGAGCCGCTGCGCAGATCGAGGTTCGACGAGATGATGTCCGCCATTTTCTGCGGGTTAAGGGTACCGTGATTATGCGTGAGGACTTCGCGCAGGAGCTCGTATCTTCCGAGAGTATTTTCTTCTTCCAGGGGAAAACCGAACTCATTTTTCTTCATTTTGCTGTCATTGAAATGGTTCGTCTGAATATGAACATCCGTCCCGCGGGGCATGGATACAGGCCTTATCTGCTTTGAATCCACCTCTATCGAAACGGCCTCGTCCGGTCCTGCAAAAACAACGCTGTGGGGCGTCGCGCAGGCAAGCTTCTTTTCGGACAGGAGCCTCAAAACCCCGCGGACCGTTTCCGCTCTCGTAAACAAGTAATGGTTGAAATCCAGGGTAAGGAGCCCTTTGCGGGAAATATTTTTGGATAGACAGACAAAGGTCGACATGCAGGTGCCGAGACTGTTCATGCCTGTAAGCCCGTTGCCGGGAAATCCGGCCGCGCTGACATACACGTAGGGTTGCTTTTTTTTCGTCACCCATTCCCAGGAATCCGGGCTTTTTTCAACGAGGATTTCCGTTTCTTCCTCCGGATATGCGAAAATCACCGCCGGGTATTTCCACACAAAAACCCCGGGAAAATCCATGTTCCGGGCGAAAACCGCAGGTGATCCCTGCTTCATGGCGCTGTTCCGCGCATAGGCGCCGCTGCAGCCGCCAAGATAGTAGCTTGCGACCGGTTCTCCGCCCTGCAGAAAAGCGGCGGCAAGGTGGGTCATGATGTCCGGCGCCACGTACCCTCGGATTACCTCGCTCCGGTCAAGGCCGGCGGCATCCGCAAGACCGAAGAGTTCCTCCCGCGTTTCCGGGAGCAGCAGGCGCTCGAGGGGAAAATAATACCAGTACTCCAGGAGCTTTCCCACCTGTTTTTTAATGAAGGAAGGTATCAATCTGGCGAAATCCGAAGTCCTGTACAGATCGACAAGGTAATTGCCGTAATACCTCGAAATGCCGCTTGAAAGGATTTTGGACCTGAGCAGCCTGCCGTGAGCGGTGCCCCTGCTGTAGGGAGTACCGTAGAGCCTGAGTACATGAAGACCCTCTTGCATAAAAAGAGTTGAACCGGTTTCACGGTGCGTCTGTATATTTTCGTTTTTTGAGAATCTCATCCCGGATCGTTCCGATTGTGTCCCTAAAAGAGCAGCCGTTCGGGCGGCGTATAGGACAGGTTGAAGGCCTGGGCCACAGCAGGGTACACGCAGGTCCCGTCGTAAATATTGAGTCCCTTGAGAAGCGCCGGTGATTTCCTGCAGGCTTCTTCTATGCCCGCTTCCGCAATGAGAAGCCCGTACGGCAGGGTCGTGCTTGTCAGGGCCCTGGTGGAGGAAAGGGCGACGGCTCCGGGCATGTTCGCCACGCAGTAGTGGACCACGTTGTCCACAACGAAGACAGGGTCCTCGTGCGTAGTGGGCCTGGTGGTTTCCACGCACCCGCCCTGGTCCACGGCGACGTCCACGATTACGGCCCCCCTCTTCATGAGCTTGAGGTGCCCCCTTTTTATTATCTGCGGAGCCTTGGCGCCGGGGAGGAGGACGGCTCCTATGACCAGATCACTCTGGGAAAGCACCTTTTCGAGATTGTAATCCGTATTGTACAGGGTGGTAATGCGGGTGGAAAAAATGTCGTCCAGGTATTCCAGGCGTTTTGCGTTGATGTCGAGGATTGTCACCTCCGCACCCATGCCTACGGCGATTTTGCAGGCATTGGTCCCGACAACGCCGCCGCCGATAATGGCGACCTTGCCCCGTTCCACGCCGGGTACGCCTCCGAGGAGCACGCCGCGTCCGCCGTAGGTCTTTTCCAGGTATTTGGCCCCCTCCTGAACGGCGAGACGCCCCGCAATTTCGCTCATGGGCTTGAGGCAGGGCAGGGAGCCGTCCGCCGTCTCTATGGTTTCATAGGCCACGGCCTTCACTTTTTTCCCGAGGAGAGTATCCGTCAGTTCCCTGGAGGCCGCCAGGTGGAGGTAGGTATAAATAATCTGCCCCTTCCTCAGGTATCCGTACTCCTCGGGGACAGGTTCCTTCACCTTGACAATCATTTCCGATTCGCGGAAGATTGTTTCTCGGTCGGCAAGGATTCCGCCGGCTGCCGTATAGTCTTCGTCTTCGAAACCGGCGCTTATTCCGGCACCGGTCTCCACCATCACCCTGTGGCCCCTGCTTACATAGGATTTTACGCAGGAAGGCGTCAGGCCGACCCTGTATTCATGGGTTTTGATTTCCTTGACGGTTCCGATTTTCATTTTTTTTCCCTGCCGTATTGATTCATGCGTTTGGATGCAATATTCTACCATACAAACAACCGCAATTCCAGTAAGGAGAGATTATGGCTGCTTCAAAAATGCCCGGAAGGGACAGATTCATCCTGGTGCTTCTTATTCTCATGTCCGTATTCCTCTACGCGGACCAGCGCATCATGTCCGCCATACTGCCGGAACTTTCGTTGGAATACGGCGTCACCGAAAGGCTCCTCGGTTTTATCGGTTCAGCCTTTACCCTTGTCGGCGCCCTTGTCAGTATTTTCTTCGGCTATTTTACCGACCGCATCTCCCGTAAAACGCTGCTCGTGCTCACGGTCCTCATTGGAGAGATTCCCTGCCTTCTGACAGGCTTTCCGATATTCACGCAGACGGTTACGGGTTTCACGGTCCTGCGCATACTGACAGGCATAGGCATCGGCGGCATCTATCCCATATCCTTTTCCCTCATTGCGGATATTTTCAAGGAGCAGCACAGAGCGGCAGCCTCCGCCTGGCTCGGAGTGTCCTGGGCCATAGGCATGATGCTGGGACCTGCCCTTGCCGGGTATCTCACCGGGACTTACGGCTGGCGCATTGCCTTCATCCTGGCTGCTGTTCCCAATTTTCCGCTGGTGGCGGTTTTCGCGATTTTCGCCCGTGAACCGGCCAGGGGCAAAACAGAAGAGGCCCTGGAAGATCTTATCCAGAAAGGCGTTGTGTACAAACAGCGCATTCATTTAAAAGATTTCAAACTGATTTTTTCTAACCGGACCAATATCTGGACCTTTCTGCAGGGCATACCGGGTACCATACCCTGGGGCATTCTGGGCTACTGGATGATACTTTTCCTCGAAAGAACCAGGCATTTCTCCAAGGAGGTGGCCACCACCGTCTACCTCATGCTGGGTATAGGCACCACCCTGGGCAGCGTGGTTTTCGCCATGATAGGCGGAAGGCTTTACAGAAAAAACCCGAGGCTTGTGCCCATTTTATGCGGCATCGGCGTCCTGATAGGCATCATCCCGGCGCTGCCCATCGTCAACCTGTCTGTATCGAATCCCCAGGGCGGCACAATTATCCTTTATTACCTCCTGAGTTTTGTCACCGGGTTCCTCGTATCCGTGCCTTCCGCAAATGTCAAAGCAATTCTGATGAATGTGAACAGGCCCGAACACCGCGGTTCGGTTTTCGCCGTCTTCAACATAACCGACAACCTGGGCCAGGGTTTCGGCCCGGCCCTGGGCGGCATGCTGGTTTCCGTGGGTTACGTGTTCATGATGAATTTTTCGATATTCTTCTGGATTCCCTGCGGCATCATCTTTTTCGCCGTGGCGCGGTTCATCAACATGGACAGGGACAACCTTCAGAAACTGCTTAAGGAAAGGGCAGAAGAAATGAAGAGCAATCCGGCAGAACCTGCCTCGAACGGATAACAGCGGCGCCCTATTTGAGCATCTCGCTTAAGAGCCTGCGTTCCTTGTTGAGCTTGTAGCGGATAAAGGCATTGAGGCAGACCATGGCCCGCTCAGCTGTCAGGAAGGTGGGCACGCCGCCCGAATCGAGGACCTGCCCGAATTTGTTGTACAGAGCGTCCGCTCCGTAGACCACGTTGACGGACACCACCACGGGTTTCTTGTGCTTTTTAACGGTATTAACGATGCGGACCGCTACGTTGTCCTTGTCGAGGCTGATTTCCTCGTCTGTTGTATGGAGCACCTGTGCCTGCGGCACGATAGATACGCACAGGGCGTCCACCCTGTCCGATGAAAGCATCAGGTCTATACAGCGGTCGTACACTTCATCCGAAACCATGGGCGTAAGGTCCAGCAGGGTGTCCACACCCACGAAGGGAGGCAGGAGCTTCCTGAGTTCGTTTTTCGTGTTTTCATCGAGGTCGGCGAGAACGAGGCTTCCGAGGTTGTCCGCCGCATAGGTTTTCTCGTACCCGGCATTCGCTATTACAGCGACCCTGTTGCCGTCCGCACGGAAATCGTGCAGCATGGCAAAGGTTTTGACAAAATCCCCGTGATCGATCATGGATTCCGCCACGATGAGCCCGGCCTGTTTCATGGCTGCCTTTGCGACCTCGTATTCACCGGCGATGCTGGCGGTATGGGACTGGGCTGCCCGTTTGCCCTCTTCCGTTCTGCCTGCCTTGTACACGATGACAGGCTTCCGGCTCTGGGAAGTTATATTGAAGAACCGCCTCCCCGCCGAGGGCTTGAATCCTTCGATGTAGAGACCCATGACGGCCACGGAGGGGTCTTCGTTGAAATAATTCACGAGATCCGAAGGATCGATATCCAGCTGGTTTCCGTAGCTCACCACGACCCTCGGAGATATCGCGTTCTTGAGATTGTAGATTTCCATGATGCCCATGGCGCCGCTCTGGGTAAAGATGGCCACGTTCTTTTCCCGGTCCAGGGCGACCCGGAATTTTTCTTCCGGTATGAAAAAAGTGTTGAGCCCTGCTTCATTGCCGGCTTCCGCGAGAAAGACGCCGAGACAGTTCGGTCCCATGACGCGGATTCCCTTTTCGCCGGCTATTTTCAGAATGTCCTCCTCGAGGTCGCGGTTTTCATCTATTTCGCCGAAACCGCCGGGAATGAGGAGAACAGCCCCTACCCCGGCTTCTGCGCAGTCCCTGACCACATCGAGAACATAGGCAGCGGGCACGGTTACAACCGCGAGGCTGACGGGAGAAGGAATCGCCTGCAGGGAGGCAAACAGGTCCAGGTCCCTGCCCTCGAGCGCGGCCTTTCCCCCCTTGGGATTGACGCAGTAAACATCGCTCCTGCCAAGCTGCAGCAGGTTCTCCGCGATAATGTTTCCGGGATGCATGCCGTCCTTTGTGCTTACCCCGATAACGGCAATACCGGAAGGCCGGAAAAATCCCTCCAGGCTCGCGGCCGGCTTGACGGAAAGGTCAGCGGGGATTTTCCTTTTTCTGTCGAACACGGCGTATCCGTCAAGGGCGACGAGGCTGCCGTTACCGGTAAAGGCGAAGGGATTTATCTCGAATTCGGTTATGGCG
>SPDA01000584.1 GCA_004525155.1 Spirochaetales bacterium | reverse complement strand
TGACCTTGTAAGACGTGCGATTTCGGAAAGGGCTTCTATGTGCGGACCCGGCAGTCCGGGAGGGCCCAGCATGAGAAAGAACAGCTGGGAGGGTTTGCCATCCAGGGCCGCGAAGTCTATGCCTGCCGGGGCTATGCCGATGGCCAGCCGCAGGGTGTCAACACCTTCGGTTTTCGCATGGGGAACGGCGATACCGTCCTCCAGCCCCGTGCTGCCCTGTTTTTCCCTCGCCAGTATGGCATCGAGAGGCTTTCCCGTTTCCTGTATTTTTTTCGCGTCGAAAAGAACCTGAACGAGTTCCTTTAAGACATCAAGCTTGGTCGCCGCTTTGAGCGGCACTCGAACAATTTCCTCGGTAACAAGATCTATCAAACCCATTTGGTAATCCTTTTATTGTTATTCCGGTATTATACCGGATTTGTCTAAACTATCAAAGCGTTTACGAAAGACTATCGTGCGGCCGGCTGCCTAGGGCAGACTATCGTAAAGGTCCCAGACCCTGTCCTCATCCTTAACGATAAGCACGGAACAGGGCACGGTCCTCATGGCCCTTTCACTCTCATCGTAGAACTCGTCCCGCCGGCTTCGGATCTGGGAAAGTTCCCCGAGGATGAGCAGATCGATTTTATTCTGTTCGATAACATTTCGAATTTCGGCATTGACGGTACCCTGCGCTTTCAAGGCCTTGACTTCCACTCCCTTTCGGGCGGCCAGGGTCTTTACATGGATGAGGTACCGTTCGGCATCCGCCTCGAGGTCCTTTTCATATTCCTCCTGTTCCGCCTTGACGAAGATCCTCGTTTTTACCAGGTCCTGCAGGGCTCTCGTATTGACGACGTAGAGCACGTAGAGTTTTACCTTGAGACTTTTTGCTAGGCAGATGCCGTACTGGGCTGCGGTAACAGACTGCTCAGTTCCGTCCACGAAAACCAGAATATTACTGACCGGGGAGTTCATGACGGCAGCTCCTTTTTTTTATTTTCAAGACGGTTTTTAACCATCTTGAGCAGGATAAAACCGTCCCTTTCGTTTTCCTCAAGCCGGTTCTGAATGTAGGTAACGGATTCCTTTAAATCCGGTATGGCTATTTTTTCAAGGGCGTTTACCTTGCGGATCGTTTTTCTCACTTCGTTTGCCAGGCGCATGATGGAAATTTTCAATTCGGCGAGGCGCCCCATAAGCTTCAGCGCGTCCTTGAACTCCCTGAGTGATGAATCCACCCAGAAGCTTGTATCCATCAGGCTGTAATAGGGCGCGTGTTCCTGGAAATTGGTTTCCACCACGGGCAGGGGAACGCCCATGACCCTGCGCTGTTTGATGGATATCTCGGCCTTGATGTTCACGGCGCCTGACAGGTGCAGGACTTTCAGTCTGCCCATGGAAAGCACTGCCTCCTCCATGGTTTTATACGCGTCCGCGAGTCCTTTCTCCACCTTGCCCTGGAAATCGACGGCCTGATCCACGAGATTAAGGAGTTCTATCACAAGGATGTTCCGCTTTTGATCCAGGAGTTCATACCCGAGTTTCGCGAACTTGAGCTCGTTCCGGAGCTTTAAAAGGTTTGTTTTGGTAGGGGCGTGAGTCATGGCGCCGTCCTAGCCGTGATAGAAATCATTGATCTCTTCCTCCGTAACGCGGTGCAGTTCCTCGGCCGGAAGGAGCTTGAGAGCTTCCCATCCCTTGTCCAGGGTTTCCTCTATGGTCCTGTCCTCGTTCCGGCCCTGTGAAACGAATTTCCTCTCGAAATTTTCGCCGAATTCCATGTACTGGTGGTCCAGGGGCGTCAGTTCCTCCTCGCCGATAACGGAAGCCAGGTTCCTTACGTCCTTCACGTAACTGTAGGCGGCGAAGAGCTGGCTGGCAAGGTGCGGATGGTCCTTCCTCGTCATCCCTTCGCCGATCCCGTCTTTCATGAGCCTCGACAGGGAGGGAAGCCCCGCCACGGGAGGATAAATGCTCCTGCCGTACATTTCCCTTTCGAACACGATCTGCCCTTCGGTGATGTAGCCGGTAAGGTCCGGTATGGGATGGGAGATGTCATCGTTGGGCATGGTGAGAATGGGGAGCTGGGTTATGGAACCGGGAAAGCCTTTGATCATGCCGGAGCGTTCGTACAGTTCCGCGAGGTTCGAGTAAAGATAACCGGGGTATCCCTTCCGCGAAGGTATCTCGCCCCGGATGGTGGAGATTTCGCGCAGGGATTCGCAGTAATTCGCCATGTCAGTCATGATGACAAGCACGTGCATATTCTCGGTAAAGGCGAGATGTTCGGCGAGAGTCAGGGCGGTGCGCGGGGTGATGAGCCTTTCTATGGAGGGATCATCTGCCAGGGAAAGAAAAAGGGCAACATTCTGCAGTACGCCGGATTCCTCGAAACTTCGGATAAAGTACCTCGCCACGTCGTGCTTGACGCCCATGGC
>SPDA01000206.1 GCA_004525155.1 Spirochaetales bacterium | reverse complement strand
CGAAGCCGTTTGCCGTTTACCCGCAGATTTGATTTGTCCATATTTTCCCTCCGATTTATATGTAGTTACCTTAATCCCCAGCAGGATCCCTGTCAAGAATTAAAGAATTCCCGAACCGGAAGGCGGCGGCTTCACCGCGGTAGTGCCGCAGGATATGGTGTTCTTAGAAATGGCTGGGAAAAGATGTGAAGTCAGGTGCGCTTGACGAGCCAGTAAGGCCGGAACCCTGAAAGGACTTCCTCCGGCACCCTGCGCAAACCCCTGTCCGGGCCGGCGGTAACCGAAAGTACCAGGGTAATGTGTTCGTCCATGCCGCTTATAAACTGGGAGGAGATTTCCGAATAACTTCCGAAAGGATTTATCCGTACGAGTGAATGTTTTTTGTCCTTTTTTTCCACTTTCACGGCCACGGAGAATATCATGGGTATTTTGCCGGAATAGCTCTGAAGGGTCAGGGAAAGGGGCGTACCGGCAGATAAAGTGTCGAGCCTGGAAAGGATAAACCCGGAACCATTGACGCTGCAGGTCCTCTCCTCATGGTCCAGGGTGATGGTGTATTCCTCTCCGTCCGGGTAGAGGCCCGTAAGAAAGACCTTGTCCTCTCCTTCCAGCCTGAACAGGGGAATATCGAAGATGCCGTATTCCTCGATCATGACGGGTGTTTCAAATACGGGAAACGAGGCGTAAATGTCCACAACCAGGCAGGCGTTGTCTGCCACGAGGTAGCAGTCTATGGTCATGGAACCGGGCCTGCTGTTTCCCGGGAGATTGATGGTCATGGTTTCCCGCATGCCCCGGATGCTTTCGTCTTCAAAGGCAAAGGCGTTGATATCGTGTACCGGTACGAACGGTGCTTTCCCCAGGAAGGACGATACGGGCAGGTCCGCAGTAACCGGCCTGCCGTCGAATATGATATTGCGGAAACGGCCTTCGAAAAAAACAGCCTCGAATCCGGGTTCATTCAGTACCGCCGTGCCTGGCATGTTCGCAATAATGTCTCTCTTCTGCGGCAGATAGGAATTCGGGTATTTATTGTCGGGTACGCCGGGGTTCTGCCGCAAGCCCACGGCGGAAGAAACGAGCAGGCGCCTCAATCCCTCCTGGGCAAAAGCAATATGCACCGTATCCGTTATTTCCCTGTTTTCGGTAAGGTCTTTGAGGAAAAACCTGTCTTCGATGCCGGTGGACCCTGCAAAAAAGGCCAATCCGCCGTCCTTTAGCGCGTCTGCATCCGAATCCCGGGTAATATCCCCGGAATCAGGGGATAGGTGGGGCGTAAAGGCAGTTATTTCGCGGTTTATGGATACAGGCGTAAGACTCTCAACACAATCCGTAAGGCCGCGGAAGGAGATATCAATGTTTTTATTGAGCAGTTTAATCAGAGTGAGAAAAAACTCCCCCAGCGTATCCACGTGCGCAAGGTTTTCGATGTCGATAAAGACAACGAAAGGATGCACGGATTTTGAGGTTTTCCGACGCAGCGCGGAAGCCATGTCCCTGGATGTTTCATTCAGCAGGAGCAAAGGGAGCGAATAAATATCGTCATGATGAAGAATGAACAGCTCTCTCGATCCTTCGTCCCCGCTTTTCAGGGAATGCAGGCCGGGAGCCACGACCAGAGGCAGGTGGTGTTTTTCATTGCGAAAGCCTTCATACAGCATTTTGGTTGAAAATCTGAAAAAATCCACGTCGAGAGGCATGATTGCCGCCGGATAATCCTTGAAAAGGTCGCAGGCGCCGGATTTCCAGGGATTTTCCAGGGCCCATTCAAGTTCCTTTTCCAGCTCCGAGGTCTGAAGAAAACGGTGAAAAGCGCCTGCGTATCCCTGGAGAAGAAAAAGATCCCTGCCTTCATCGATCCTTTCCCGTAAGGCCGCTGTAATGGTCTTTCCCCTGTCCGATTTGTCCTCGAAAAGCGGATAGGAGGGGAAATTCCAGTGCACGCAAAAGCCGGGCAGGTCTGCCGAGGCATTGAGCAGGGAGAGCGTTTTCTGCAGCAGGGTCAGGAAGTTTTCGTATTTTTTGGGTACGAGCCTGATCATCAGGAGAAGATACAGCGAGTTTTTCTTCATGATACAGCTATTAAATCGACAATTTACCGGCGTTAGTCAAGTAGTATTTTCCCTTTGGCAGGGGCTGCTTTCTGCCCGGGGGCAACTTTTACCCCGGATCTATAAAAAAAACACTTTTTTCTTGATGATTTAAAAAAGTGTTTGTATCTTATTTCTTGAAACACTAAAGCGAGGCAGTAGTACCCGTTATTTCCTCGTATAGAGGTTTCAGTGTAAATAAAGTAACAAGAAAATAATTTATACTAAATTAAGGTAAAGTGAGGTACGAAAATGGCAAAACAGTTGCGTTTTAACGAAGAAGCCAGAAGAGCCCTGTTTCGCGGTGTTGAAAAAATGTCAAATGCCGTCAAGGTGACTCTGGGTCCCAAGGGAAGAAACGTTCTGCTGGATAAGAAATTCGGCGCTCCCACCGTTACGAAGGACGGCGTCAGCGTAGCGAAGGAAATTGAGCTCGAAGATCCTTTTGAGAATATGGGAGCACAGCTGCTCAAGGAAGTCGCCACCAAAACCAACGATGTCGCCGGTGACGGCACCACTACAGCGACGGTTCTCGCATACTCCATCATTAAGGAAGGTATGAGGAGCGTAGCGGCGGGCATCAATCCCATGGCTCTGAAACGCGGTATCGACAAAGCTGTCGAACTGGCTGTTGAAGAAGTTAAAAAACAAGCCAAGACCATCAAAGATCGGGAAGAAATTGCCCAGGTCGCATCCATTTCCGCCAATAATGACATGGAAATCGGCAAGGAAATTGCCGATGCCATGGAAAAAGTCGGAAAAGACGGGGTCATTACCGTGGAAGAATCGAAATCTATCGATTCCTACACCGATTTCGTGGAAGGTATGCAGTTTGACAGGGGATACATTTCCCCCTATTTCGCAAACAACCGCGACACCATGACCGCGGTTCTCGAGGATCCCTATATTCTCATCCACGACAAGAAAATTTCCGCCATGAAGGACCTTCTTCCCCTGCTGGAAAAGGTTGCCCAGTCCGGCAAACCCATTCTTATCATTGCAGAGGATGTGGAAGGCGAGGCCCTGGCCACTCTCGTTGTCAACTCCATCCGCGGCACTCTCACCTCCGTGGCTGTCAAAGCTCCCGGATTCGGTGACAGAAGGAAAGCCATGCTGGAAGACATAGCCATTCTTACCGGCGGTCAGGTAATCGCCGAGGAACTCGGTCTTAAACTCGAAAATGTGGACTTGAAACAGCTCGGTTCCGCAAAATCCGTAAAAGTGGAGAAAGAAAATACCACCCTCATCAAAGGCGCGGGAAAATCTGCGGACATCAAGGACCGGATTGCGCAGATCAAGGCCCAGATTGATGAAACAACCTCTGATTACGACAGGGAAAAACTTCAGGAACGTCTGGCCAAACTGGCCGGCGGCGTGGCCGTTATCAATGTAGGCGCAGCCACCGAAGTTGAGCTTAAAGAAAAGAAACACAGAGTGGAAGACGCCCTGAGCGCCACCCGTGCCGCCATCGAAGAAGGTATCGTGGCCGGCGGCGGTGTGAGCCTTATCCAGGCCGTTCATGTCCTCGAGAAATACGACATCTCCAAACTCACCGAAGACGAAAAAGTGGGTTTCATGACCGTCAAGCGGGCCCTGGAAGAACCTATCCGCCAGATCGCTTTTAATGCCGGACTTGAAAGCTCCATAATCGCCGAAAGAGCGAAGAATGAGAAGAAAGGCATCGGTTTCGACGCCCAGAATATGGAATGGACCGATATGTTCAAGGCAGGTATCATTGATCCGGCCAAAGTCACCAGGTTCGCGCTGCAGAACGCTGCTTCCATAGCGAGCCTTCTGCTCACAACCGAGGCAACGGTAACTGACCTTCCTGAAAAAGATAAATCTCCAATGTCAGGCGGCGGTATGCCCGGAGGAATGGGAGGCGGAATGGGCATGGGAGACATGATGTAACCCAGGCCTCGTAATAAAAAAGGCTCCCCGGTTTTCATTCTTCATTGAATAAAGCCGGGCGAGCCTTTTATATTTTCTGCAGGAATAACGATGAAAAGAGAAGAATTTTTATTTACAATTGGATATGAAGGCGGTACGGCCCTGGTTGATGGAAACTCCATGAGACAGTACAAAAAAGCGACTGCTATGGAACTGGCTCAGAAGGGACTGTACAAACCAGCCCTGTGTGCCGCTCTTTTCGATGGTAATACGGGGGATGTGCCTCAAATTCTGCAGATGTATAATGAAAACAGCGGTTCCACGTATGCCACCATAGAAGACTTAAAGCGTCTTTTCGGTGTTTACGAGGTCCCGCAGAATATAAATAAAGTAATGATTATCTAAAATAATACTGTCTTTTATACTCCTTGACCTTATCCCGTTATTTGTGTTATTTTTTTAAATCTTACGAAAATCAAATTTTGACATAAAGGGTTTCTTCTATGAATAATGTATTTAGTTTTTTTCCGATGTTATTAGGTGTTCCTGGAGCGGGCGGAGCTTCGGGCGGCGGCGGCGGTTCCTCCATGGTGATGACTTTCGTCACATTTGGTCTTGTTATCGTTATTTTCTATTTTCTTATCATCCAGCCGCAGAATAAAAAGAAAAAAGATACGGAGAACATGCTCAAGTCTATCCAGAAAAATGACCGGGTTGTAACAGTCGGAGGAATCCGGGGTAAAGTTATTTCCGTAAAGGATGATGCGGTCATAGTACAGGTTGACGAAACTACAAAGCTTGAATTCTCTAAAAGCGCAATAGCCCAGGTGCTTGAAAGGCGTGAAGCACGGCAGGAAGCAACCGAGGCGGCAAGCGAAGACGACAAGGAAAGCAAATAGCCTCTTCCTTCGCGGCACCCTGTTGCCGACAAGCTTTACACACCCAACTACCTTTAGCCGGAGTTTTATAACATGAATAAGCGGTTTAGACTATTAATAGTTATCGCAGCTTTGGGAGCCTGTGTCTTTTTTCTATATCCCACCATAAAATGGTATTTCTTTACCGACCGGGACGAAAAGACCATCATATCCAGCTCCAAGCAGCAGATAATGGATTATGCCATCAAGCAGGCTGG
>SPDA01000428.1 GCA_004525155.1 Spirochaetales bacterium | reverse complement strand
CACATCCATACTGTCGCGAAATCGGGAACCCTCGCCGAATTACGGGCTGCGGTACGGGCCGGAGAGGACATTCATGAAAGGGACAACCAGGGAAGGACCCCGCTGCTGTGGGCTGCCCGGGATAACCGCGATCCTGCCGTTATCGAAATGCTGCTCGAATACGGCGCCGACCTGGAGGCGGAAGATAATTACGGAACCACGCCCCTCATCTGGGCTTCCGATTTCGATAATTACGATGCGGTGAAAGTGCTTCTTGATTCCGGCGCCGAAGTGAATAAAAGCGACAGGGCCGGCATGACCCCTCTCATGCGCGCGGCAATGGGAGGGACAGATGTCCGAGTCGTCGAACTGCTCCTGGACAGCGGCGCCTCCGTCGATCGTGCGGACAAGGAAGGCTGGACCGCCCTGCACCGCGCAGCCGCGAGCGGGAATAATAGAAATCCGGACATTGTCCGGCTCCTTCTCGATCGGGGGGCGGATATCCATACCCGGTCCAAATACGGAGATACTCCTTTCATGAGCGCTGCCGTCAATTATCGCGAGACGGACATTATACTCCGATTTCTTGAACTGGGCGCTGAAGTGAATGCCCGGGACCAGTGGGGCATAACGCTCCTGATGAAGGCCGCCATGAACAGCGCCGAAGTAATCGAGCTCCTTTTACAGCATGGGGCCGATGTGAAAGCCAGGGCGGAAGACGGTTCCACGGTATTGCTCAAGGCGGCCTTAAATTCCTACTCGGTACTGAACCTGCTGATCGGCGCCGGGGCGGAGGCCAATGTGTCCGACCAATTCGGGTGGACGCCCATGATGATGGCGGCGTCCGGGAACGGTGATATCGAGGCAATCGATCTCCTTATCCGGCAGGGAACGGACATCGACGCGGCCAATTCTGAAGGTGATACGGCGCTTCACTTCGCCGCGCAGGCCAATTCTCCTGAAGTGATCCGGCTCCTTTTGAGAAAGGGTGCGAAAGTCAACGCATCCGGCGGTTTCGGCTGGACGCCGCTGATGATGGCGGCCATGGGAGGCCGCGATGCGGAAATTTTCCGTCTGCTTCTGGACAGCGGCGCCGATATTACCGCGGTTACAGAGAATGAAGATACGGCGTTTCATTACGCTGTTTACGGCTGTTCGCCGGAAGCCATCGGGCTTCTGCTCGAAAAGGGCGCTCTGGTAAATAAACCGAACAGGACCGGATATACCCCCCTGATGGGAGCGGCTTCCGAAAACCCCGATATTGACGTCATCCGGCTTCTACTGGAACACGGCGCAGATATTCACGCGGTCAATGAGGCCGGCTTCAATGCCCTGCTTGAAGCATCCTGCATCAACTCGGCGGAAGTTGTCCACCTGCTTCTCGAAAACGGGGCAGATGAGAAGGTTAAAAGCAAAACCGGGAGAACCGCACTGCTGGAAGCGGCTTATTGTAATAATGATCCAGCTGTAATACGGCTTCTCCTCGACCGCGGGGCCGAAGCGAACGCTGCCGATGCAGACGGGTGGACTCCCCTTCTGTCCGCAGCCGCGGCCGGCAGCGCTGAATCGATCGGCATCCTTCTCGATCGCGGCGCTGATATTTCGGCGAAAAACCGGGAAGGAAGAACAGCCTACGATTACGTGAAGACGTTTCCCGAACTGGCGGAAAACGCGGAGCTTCTGCATCGGCTTAAGGCCGACTGATAACGGTCTCCTGTGATATAATGCCTGCAAGGAGGAAACCATGCCCTTGTATGAGAACGAAAGAAACGCGGAAAACCGGATAATGGTGACGGAAGAATTGCGCAACGCCGTCATTTTCGGTACACGGGATGTCACGGGTTTTTTTGCCGATGCGGTTTCGGCCTTGAGGAAGAAACTCGGGCGCAGGGTACTTATCGCCTTCGACGGCTGGTACGCGGCGGAATGGCCCGGAATAATCGATCTGTTTGCGGACGGCTGTAAAAGCCGGGGAATATCCCTTGCTGTCCGGCACATTCAGACAGTATTCAAAAACGCGGAAGAAATAGAAGAGTATAAAAAACCTTTTCTCTCTGACGATCCGGGGTTCGGTGTCGTAAACAGCCGGGGACGTGTCGAGGACCTCATGGACGGGACCCTGACCGGCAGACTCCGCGATGAGCTTGCGTCGCATACATCAGGAACCGCCGCTGACGCTGACGCGTTAATCGTATACGGCTGCGGTTCCTCTGTGCCTTCCTTGAGCGGGACCTTCGACCTGCGCATGTATTTCGACACGACAAAGCAGTCGGTGCTGTGGAGCATGTGGGGGGGGAACCTCGTGCCCTTCGGACACACCGCGCCGAAAAAAGACTACTGGTGGAAGGAATATTACTACTGCGATTTTTACCTGCTTAACGAACAGAAACATTTTGCCTTCAAGCACATGGATTATTACGTTCAGGCCATTGAGAAAAATGATATGAACCTTGTTTCGAGAAAATCCTTCGACGTCATACTGGGAACTCTGGCCCAAAGCCCGACGAAAAACGTGAAGTACGCGCAGCCCGGTCCCTGGGGGGCGTACCGCTTCCGTGACACGCGCTGGAACGTGCCCGAGCTTGCGAACAACGCCTGGAACTCCCTCATTTCGCCAAACGAGCTGGCCATGCTGATCGATATCGGCAGGGAGAAGATGCTCAAGATGCCGGCGGAGAACCTGATGCAGTACCCGGAATTATTCGTCGGCCCCTACATCCACAAGACTTTTCCGCGGCTTATTCCCCTCTACATCTGGCTCGACGACGGATACTTCCCCGACCCGCAGCCCGCGGAACGTACAAGCATGCCCATACATAATCATCCCGGAACAGATTACGTTAATCGGCACTTTAATGAGCCCATGGGAAGGTACGAAACCTACTACATTGCCGAGGCTTACGAGGGCGCCAATACCTGGATGGGATTTGCGGAAGGGGCGGATTTGGAGAAATGGGAAGAGCTGTGCCGGGAATCGGAAAGAACCGGAAAACCCATCGCCAAGTGGAAAGAATTTATCGGTAACTGGGAGACTAACGTCGGAGACCTGTTCCTGATTCCGCCGGGAACGAGCCACGGTCATGGGGGAAACCAGATGGTCATAGAGATGGACACGGTACCGAGTGTGGCGGGAACAGAATATTCCTTTTTCGGTTATGATTTTGCCCGCAAGACGTGGGACGAT
>SPDA01000459.1 GCA_004525155.1 Spirochaetales bacterium | reverse complement strand
GGTGGTGATAATAAACGTCATGGCCAGGGCCATGATGCCGATTTCCCCGATAATGGCGGTGACATCAAGGAGCACGTCTGGATAAAAGAATACAGGTTCCATAATTCCGAATACAAGAACGAGGCCCACCAAAACAATGATGAGAATAAGCTGATGGGTTAATTTCAATTTTCTTTTTTTCGCTTCTTCCATATCAGGTATCCTTGACGGCCGGCTCGGCCTGTTTATTTCTTTTAAACCGCTTACGTAATGTGTCAAAATCCGTTACGGTAATATATACGGCGATGAGGATAATGACGCCCTGCAGGGCAAATTGAAAATAATCCTGCAAACCCATATAAATCATCGTAATGCTCAAGAGATACACCAGAATAGCGCCGAAGACCGCGCCTATAATCTTTCCGCTTCCGCCGAATATGCTCACGCCGCCCACAACCGCCGCGGATATGAACACCATCTCCCTGCCCTGGAAGGCGGAAGGCATAATCTCGTTCGCGGTCATTGCCTTGAGCAGCCCGGCAACGCCGAGAAGCAGCCCCTCCACGAGGTACACATTGATGATGGTCCTGTCGGGATTGATACCCGCATAAATCGCTGCCTGCCTGTTGCCGCCTACGGCATAGAGGGACTTTCCGAATTTGGTGTACCGCATGAGGAAAATAAACAAAACGGTTATTACCGCGGCCACTATAAAAATGTAGGGTATCAGGTTGAATACTCTTCCCCTGCCGAACCATGTATAGTTGTCGCCTAAATTTTCCACCCATCCGGCATTCGGCAGAAAAGTCGCGTAAAACCCCAGGTGAACCATGTTCATGGCAAGTGTTACAACTATCGACGGCACTTTGAATTTTACGGTAATGTACCCGTTAATTCCCGCCAATAGCATACCCGTAAGCATGCCGATCGGAACAAACAGGTAAATCGGAATACCCAGCACTTTCGCTAAAATACCGGATGTAAACCCGACAAAACCGAGAATAGTCCCCGCGGAAATATCGATGTTCCCGGTGAAAATGACCAGGGACAGGGCGATTGCCCCCACAATAGTGGGGCTCACATCGAGCATAAAACTGAACATTCCGCTGTTGCTGAAAAAATTGGTTGTAAGCGACAGGAACAAAATAATCAAAACAACGATGGCGCCGAGAACGAATTCCCTGGTTATAATTTTCTTCTTTCCCATTTTCGGCTCTCCCCTACAACGCCATTTTAAGTATTTTTTCCTGGTTCAGTTCGTTCCGCATAAGCTCGCCCATTTTTCTGCCCCCTTTCATGACCACTACCCTGTCGCTCATGCCAAGTATTTCCGGCAGGTCGCTCGATATCATGATTATGGACTTCCCAGCCTTTGCGAGGCTGCTGATTATTTTATGAATTTCACTTTTCGCTCCCACATCCACACCCCGTGTCGGTTCATCGAGAATAAGAATCTGCGGTTCAACCGCAAGTGCCTTCGCGACGGACACTTTTTGCTGATTGCCGCCGGACAGGTTATTTACGATGAAATCCCCGTTCGGGGCTTTGATTGCGAGACTGTGCATATAGGTATCGTTTATTTCTTTTTCTTTTTTAAAATCGATGATACCCAAACTGCTGGTTATTTTTCTTAACAGGGGAAGAGTTATGTTTTCCTTCACCGTCATGGGTATTATAAGTCCGTATTTTTGCCTGTCCTCGGAAATATATACCAATCCATAGGACATGGCGCTTTTGTAACTGTTGACTCTAATTTTTTTACCATTCAGAAAAAAATCACCGGCGTCGGGCTTAACAAGTCCGCAGAGGGTAAGAGCGAGTTCTGTTCTTCCGGCTCCCGCCAACCCCGAGAGCCCTAATATTTCGCCTTTCCGGAGATCGATATCCACATCATATAAAACACCGTCCTGCCGCACGCCTCTGGCTTCGAAAACTATCTCGCCAATATCCACTTTTTCCTTTGGGTACAGATTGTGAAGGGACCGGCCGACCATCCATGCAACAAGCTGTTCCTTTTCAACATTCTTCACATCCGCGGTCTTGATATGCTCTCCGTCGCGTATTACCGTAACCCGGTCCGCTATCTGGAATATCTCGTCCAGGCGGTGACTTATGTAGAGCATGGATACGCCGTGGCTCTTCAGTTTTCTTATGGTATCGAAAAGGGTGTCAACTTCCTTGCTGGTAAGAGCGGCTGTCGGTTCGTCGAGAATGAGAATTCTAGAATCGAAAGTAAGGGCTTTCGCGATTTCCACCATCTGCTTGACCGCCACGCCCAAATCTATTACCCGTGTTTCAAAGTCGACCTCCATCCCAAGACGGCCGAAAATTTCCTTAGCTTTCTCCCGCATAGCCGGATAATTCAATATGCGGGGACCTTTCCTGAATCCGAGCGCGGACTTACAGATTTCGTGTCCCATAAAAAGGTTTTCAAGGATTGTGAGATCCGGAAAAAGGCTCGTCTCCTGGAATATAATTGCGAGCCCCTGAGCATAGGCATCGTTGGGATTACGGACAACAAGCTCCTTGCCGTTTAACATCATTTTCCCGTTATCCGGCTGGTACACGCCGGTTATTATTTTCATGAGCGTGGATTTTCCGGCGCCGTTTTCCCCGCATACGGCATGCACTTCGCCCTCTCTCAGATCAATGTTAAAATCAATAAGGGCATGCACTCCGGGGAAGAACTTGTCCAACCCAAGGATTTCAAGAATAGTGTTGTTTTTCATCATCCTATGCCGTTGTTAAAAATTAGAACCCCCGGTACGGCCAAAACCATACAGGATGTCCTTTCATACATTATTACTTGGCGAAACAAACAACCCGAATTGGGTTTTTTTGTTTCGCCTTATAGTATTGTACGTTATTTTCATTGTATCAAAAATCGTAATGCAAAACTACTTCTATTTTTCGAAGGCTTCTAAAAACTTACGTTTTTAGAAGCCCCCTGCTAATTAATCAGATATTTTTTATCTACTTCAAAAATTGTGCCATGCCGCTGTCTTCGTTCGGATAGCCTC
>SPDA01000572.1 GCA_004525155.1 Spirochaetales bacterium | reverse complement strand
GGAGATCCGTACAGGGGATTCGGTCATGTTCAATTTCAACTGCTCCCGGTTTTACAGGACGGAACGTTCCCATGACAGGCCCATCATCGCAACGGACGCAATCCGGTGGCTCATACAGGAACGGCGGATAAACCTTATCGGCTCGGACGCCTCCGGCATCGAGGTAAAGGGCGCGCCCAACCAGCCGAACCATCAACTGCTTATGGATAACGAAATACCCATTATCGAATTCGCCGCCAATCTTGACAGCCTTAGGAGCCGGCGCTTCACCATGCTGGTTCTGGCATTGAGCGTGCAGGGGCTCGATTCCTGCCCTGTGAGGCTGACGGCCGTCGAGGATGAAGGCGGAGAAACAAAGGAGACAACCGATGGATAATGAAACAGCCCTCCGGATTTACAAAACCATGGTGCTGATACGCGAATTTGAAGAAAAGCTCTTTTACCTCTTTTCCACGCGGCCCATGCCGGGCAGCATGCACCAGTACAACGGAGAGGAGGCCGTGGCCGCCGGAGTCTGCGCGCACCTTTCCAGGGAGGATTACGTGACCAGCACCCACAGGGGCCACGGTCACTGCATCGCCAAGGGAGCGGATTTAAACGCGGTCATGGCGGAAATGTTTGCCAAATCAACAGGATGCTGCAAAGGCATGGGCGGTTCCATGCACATCGCCGATTACAGCGCGGGCATGCTGGGGGCGAACGCCATAGTGGGCGCCGGCATTCCCATCGCGGCAGGCGCCGCCTGGACCTGCCAGTACCTTGAAAACGGAAATGTTTCCGCAGCTTTTTTCGGGGACGGCGCGGCCAACGAGGGGGCCTTCCACGAGGCCCTGAACCTGGCCGCCGTCTGGAAACTGCCGGTTATTTTCGTCTGCGAGAACAACCTTTACGGTTTTTCGACCCATTACAAACGGGCCATGGCCGTCGACGATATCTCGGTGCGGGCCGCCTCCTACGGCATGCCCGGCAGGACCGTGGACGGGATGGATCCGGAGGCAGTGTACGAGGCTGCCGGGGCCTTTATCGCGTCCGCCCGCGCGGGGAACGGCCCGGCGCTGCTCGAATGCAGAACCTACCGCTTCCGGGGGCACTCGCGTTTTGAACCGGCTAATTACAGGACACGGGAAGAGGTTGATCTCTGGAAGGAGCGGGACCCTGTCAGCTGCTTCCGCGAATCCCTTCTCGGGCGGGGCCTGGAACCCGGAATCCTGACGAGTCTCGATGAGCAGGCCAGGGAAGAGGTGGAAGAGGCGGTGCGCTTTGCCGAGGCCAGTCCGGACCCGGGACCCGGCGACTATAAAAAATATATTTTTGCGTGACAAGGATGGAACAATGGCGGAAGCGGTAAAAATTGTCGATGCCCTGCGGATGGCGTTAATCGAAGAAATGGAAAGGGACAGCCGGGTGGTTCTCCTGGGAGAAGATATCGGCGTATTCGGCGGCGCCTACAGGGTTACCGAAGGGCTGATGAGCCGGTTCGGCGAGCGCCGGGTCCGGGACACGCCCATATCGGAAAGCGCCATTATCGGCGCGTCGGTGGGGGCGGCGATGACGGGACTCCGGCCCGTGGCGGAAATTCAGTTCAACGATTTTATGGCCTGCGGCATGGATCAGCTCTGCAACCAGGCGGCAAAGATGCGATCCATGATGGGTGGGCAGGTTTCCGTGCCCATGGTAGTGCGGGCCCCGGTGGGAGCGACCGGGAGAGCCGCCCAGCATTCCCAGAGCCTCGAGGCCTGGTTCGTCCACTGTCCCGGCCTTAAGGTTGTCATGCCGTCGACTCCCTATGACGCCAAAGGCCTCCTGGCTTCCGCCATAAGGGACGACAATCCCGTTATTTTCCTGGAGCACAAACTGCTCTACGGGGGCGGCAGTCCCGGGGGCAAGGCAAAAACCGCGGTCGGCTCCTTAAGTTCGGCCTTTACGCCCGCTCCGGAGGGACCCTACACGATTCCTTTCGGAAAGGCGGACATAAAAAGAGAGGGTACCGATGTAACCGTTTTTGCCACCAGCCTCATGGTTCACAAGGCTCTCGCCGCTGCTTCCGTCCTTGAAGCGGAGGGTGTTTCCGTGGAAGTTCTCGATCCGCGCACCCTGACGCCGCTGGACAGGGAAACGCTGTTCGCAAGCCTCGCTAAAACCGGCAGGCTGGTCGTTGCCACCGAGGAGACACGGACCTGTTCCTTTGCCGCGGAAATTGCGGCCCTGGCCGCCGGGGAGGGCTTTGTTCACCTCAAGGCGCCGGTATGGAGGGTCTGTACGGATGATACGCCCATTCCCTTCGCGCCGGTCATGGAGGACGCGGTCATTCCGGCGGCGGAGGACATCGCTGCCGCGGTAAGGAAAGTAATGGCGTATTGACATGGAAACAGCCTATATTTTCGATTTCGACGGAGTCCTGGTAAACACCATGGAAGCCCATTTCGCTGCGTACAGCGCCGCGCTCGAGGAAGCCGGGGTTCCCATTGACCGGGAACAGTTCTATTACCAGGC
>SPDA01000416.1 GCA_004525155.1 Spirochaetales bacterium | reverse complement strand
GTGCACTTCGATTTCCGCGGCTCCCGCGTCAAGGGCATTGTCCAGGAGTTCCCTGACGATCGAAGCGGGCCGCTCAATGACTTCGCCGGCGGCAATCCGTCTGGCGTCCTGATCCCGTAAAACAGTTATATATCCCATATCGTTGCTTCCATGTTTATGCCAATGCCCGGAATTTATCAATAGGTTTGCCGGAGGCTGGAAAAGAGAAGGAAAAAACGGTAGAATGGTTTCATGGCGTCTACAATACAGGAAATAGCGGGTTATCTCAAAGAGGCGGGTATCGTGTACAGGATCGAAAATAATGATTCCCTCATCTGCCTGGATTATCCCACAAAAAAGTACAGGAATGAAAATCAGGAACATATTCTTTACCTTGAAATTGCCCTGGAAGAGGACGGGCGTTTTTTTACCCTTACCGTGCCCAGGTGTTACAATTACCGAGAACTGCCTTTCAAGGACCTCCTGCTCAAGGTCCTCCTCATAGTCAGTCTTCTTACCAAGATGATACAGTTTCAATTCGACAAGATGAGCGGATATATCAGGGCCGTTATCGAGTTTCCCGTGGAAGATGCCAGCCTGACGCGCCGGCAGGTCCTGCGGTGCCTGTACGACCTTGCAGATCAGCTCGACGATTACCACGACATGATCAGCAGCGCCGCGAATAAGGATGTTCTTGTCCTGCCATCGGAGGGTGAAGAACAAATTCGGGACCTCTTTCACGAAATGTATGAGGATATTCTCACTTTCGAAAAGGAGATTCAGGAAAAAAAGCCCGGCGTATAATGCCGCCCTTTGTAAGCCTCTTGAAAAACCCGATCTTTTTCCATACACTGTAGCGCTTAAGCCACATTCGATACAATCAGAACCAACGGCTGTATAAGGAGGATCCTTTGTTTAATCCGGTTGATCCCAAGGTCAGCTTCCCGGAGATGGAAGAAAAAATACTTGCCTTCTGGAAGGAGCGGGACATTTTCAGGAAATCGATAGCAATCCGCGAGGGCGCGGAGGAATACGTTTTTTACGACGGCCCTCCCTTTGCGACAGGACTTCCGCATTTCGGCCATTTCGTACCGGGTACGATAAAGGACATAATTCCGAGGTATCAGACCATGCGGGGCAGGAAAGTTGACCGGCGTTTCGGCTGGGACTGCCACGGCCTGCCCGTGGAATACGAAATGGAAAAGGAACTCGGCATATCCGGCAAAAAAGCGATAGAGGATTACGGCATCGCGAAATTCAACGAGTCCTGCAGGTCCATCGTGCTCCGGTATACGAAGGAGTGGCGGTCCATTGTAACGCGGCTCGGCAGGTGGGTCGATTTCGACAATGACTACAAGACCATGGAGCCTGAATACATGGAATCCATCTGGTGGGTAGTCCACAGGCTCTGGGAAAAAGAGCTCCTCTACGAGGGGTATTACATTCTTCCCTACTGTCCCCGCTGTTCCACGGTTTTATCGAACCATGAACTCAACCTGGGCGGGTACAAGGACGTTCACGACCCCTCCCTGACCGTCAAGTTCAAAGTCCGGGACGAGGCCGATACCTATTTTCTCGCCTGGACCACGACCCCCTGGACCCTTCCCTCGAATCTGGCGCTGACCCTCGGCCCGGATGTGGAGTATGTAAAAATCCGGGATGGTGTCGAAAACTATATTCTCGCAAAGGACAGGCTCGCCGCGTATTACAGGGATCCTCAGGAGTACGAGGTTCTTAAGAGCTTCAAAGGGTCCGAACTTACGGGCATATCCTACGAACCGCTGTTCCCCTATTTCAAGGATCTCGCGGCTGCCGGGGCTTTCAAAACCTTCAACGGCGATTACGTTACCACGGAAGACGGTACCGGTATCGTGCACACCGCGCCCGGTTTCGGCGAGGACGATTACAATACCCTTAAGGATACGGGGATACCCGTTGTCTGCCCCGTGGAGAGCGAGTGCAAGTTTACCGAGGAAGTGCCGGATTACGCGGGGCTCTTTGTAAAGGATGCGGACAAGGCGATTATCCAGCGGCTAAAGGACGAGGGCAAGCTTGTAAAACGGGATTCCTATCTCCACAGTTATCCGCACTGCTGGCGCTGCAGTTCCCCGCTCATTTACCGGGCCATATCTTCCTGGTTTGTCGATATCGGTAAAATCAAAAAGTCCATGCTTGCGGCCAATGCCAAAATATCCTGGGTTCCTTCGCATGTAAAGGAGGGGCGTTTCGGCAACTGGCTCGAGAACGCCAGGGACTGGGCCATTTCCCGCAACCGGTATTGGGGAAATCCCATACCCATATGGAAATGCGACAGCTGTACCGAGAAAGTCTGCATCGGTTCCAGGGAGGTGCTGAAGGAAAAATCGGGCATCTTCCTCGAAGATCTGCACAAGCATTACGCCGACGAGGTGACGTTTCCCTGTTCCTGCGGAGGGACCATGAGACGTATTCCGGAGGTTCTGGACTGCTGGTTTGAATCAGGCGCCATGCCTTACGCGCAGAACCATTACCCCTTTGAGAACAAGGAGCATTTCGAGGCTCATTTCCCCGCCGATTTCATCTCGGAAGGTCTCGATCAGACCAGGGGGTGGTTCTACACTCTCACCATTCTCGCCGCCGCACTTTTTGACAGCCCCGCCTTCAACACCTGCGTGGTCAACGGCCTTGTCCTGGCCGAAGACGGAAAAAAGATGAGCAAGTCCGCCCGGAATTACACGGACCCGGTGAAGGTACTGAACAATTTCGGCGCCGACGCCCTGCGGCTCTTCCTCATGAACTCCTCCGTGGTAAAAGCGGAAGACCTCAAGTATTCCGACGAAGGCGTCCGGGAAGTCCTTAAAAGCATTATCATTCCCCTGTGGAACGCCTATAGTTTCTTCATCACCTATGCGAGGATTGACAATTTCGACCCTTCGCCCTTGCCGGAGAATCCGGAAAATCCCCTGGATCGCTGGATAATGTCCGAGGCGGAACGCATGACTCAGGAGGTTATAGCCTGGATGGATGGCTGCGATCTGCAGAAAGCCATCGCTCCCATGGTGGAGTTCATCGACCTGCTCAACAACTGGTACATCCGGCGTTCCCGCAGACGGTTCTGGAAGTCGGGCAACGATGAGGACAAAGCGGGCGCCTACAGGACACTGTACAGGGTGCTCATGAGGCTTGTCACCATAGCGGCGCCGGTCATACCCTTTATAACCGAGGAAATTTATTTGAACCTCCGGGATGAAACCATGCCGGAATCGATACATCTCG
>SPDA01000198.1 GCA_004525155.1 Spirochaetales bacterium | reverse complement strand
AATTATGTGTGCGCTGCGGGGACCGGCAGTTTCATCGAAGAGCAGGCCAAGCGGCTGGGCGTGGGGCTTTCCCAATTTTCCGACATGGCCATGGGAGCGAAGGCGCCTTTTACAAGCGACCGCTGCACCGTCTACATGGAGAGGGATTTAAGCGAACTGTTAGGCGAGGGATGGTCCAGGGAGGCTTTGGCCGCCTCGGTTCTCAATTCAGTACGGGATAATTACATGGCAAAGGTGGTCAACAAAAGCCCCCTCGGCGATTATATCGTATTCCAGGGCGCCACTGCGCGGAACCGGGCGCTGGTCGCCGCCTTCGAGCAGCTTCTCGGGAGGCCTATTCACGTTTCCCCCTGGTGCCACCTGACAGGCGCCCTGGGGGCGGCCCTTCTGTGCCTCGAAGCCGCCGCGGAAAAGTCCGCCGCAGAACAGCAGGAGGGGACGGCCTTCTCCATGGGCGGGGACAGCCTAAAGACAGCGGAAGAAGTGTGCGACAGGTGCGTGAACCGCTGCCTGCTTACTGTTGTTTCCCGGGGAGAAACAATTACTGGCTGGGGGATGAAGTGCGGCTAGGACTACCATGAACGCAGCGGAATAACCGATACGCCCAGCGCGCCGGAAAACCGCTTCAAGGACCAGTTCGCTCCCATATTTGAGAGGAAACCGGCAGCGGGTCCGCGCGGCAACATCACCATAGGCATTCCGCACGCCCTGTACAACATAGCCTATGCGCCGCTGTGGTACGATTTCCTCACGCGCCTCGGTTTTAGCGCCGTCCTGACAAGGCCTTCCCGATCAAGCCTGTCCAAGGGCCGTGAAATCGTCAATTCCGATTTCTGCGCGCCCATGGTTGCGGCCCACGGATATATCCGGCAGCTCCTTGAAAGCCGCGCGGATTTCATCTTTTACCCGGCCATGCTGAACGAGGAAAACCCGGGCTATGAAGGCGAGATACTGTACAAGAAGAAAACCAGCGACGCCTATTTCTGCTATTACTCCCAGTACCTGCCCGTTATCGTGAGCAAACTTACGGCAGTGAGCGTGGAGGACCGGCTCATATCCCCTCTTCTTTCATTCAACGAAAGGACGCCGGAAGAAACCGCCGGGGACATATACATGGAACTAAAAGCTAAAATTCCGGACCTTACGGAGGAAGAAACAAGGACCGCGTTTATAGATTCATTTTCCGCGTTCAGAAAGCTGCAGTCTTCCTGGCCCGCCCGGGCGGATATTTCCGCCGCCGATCATGCCGCCGGAGGTGCCGTGCGCGTAGTGATGCTGGGCAGGCCCTACGTCGCTTTCGACAAAACACTTAACTTAGGGATTCCCCGGAAACTTGAGGAAACCGGCGCCGAAGTCCTCTGGATGGACGAGCTGTCCCTGAATAATTTTAACCCGGAGTACAGCAATAAGTACCTTGAAAGAATGCACTGGCATTACGGAAAAACCATAATCAGAGCGGCGGAATACTGCGCCCGGCAGGAAAACCTTTTTACCGTATACCTTACCTGCTTCAGGTGCAGTCCCGATTCGTTTCTGATAAGCTACGTTAAAGACATCATGACCCATTACGGCAAGCCCTTCCTCATACTTCAACTGGACGAGCACAGTTCGGATATCGGGTATGCCACCCGCATAGAGGCGGGCATGAAATCCTTTCAGAATCACCTGCGCAAAAACAGGCCGGCTGCTGGACCACAGGTGAAGACCTCCGCGCGTAACGACCTTCTCGCCGAAGGGGACACGGTGCTTATCCCCGGTGTAGACAGCCTCATATTCGGCTTTGTGGCGCAGTGTTTCAGGCGCGCGGGATACAAGGCGCAGGTCCTGAGCCCCGACGACCAGTCCCTCAACACGGGGTATCAGTATGCGAACGGCGGAGAATGCATGCCCCTGGTTTCGCTCATGGGATGCGTTTTGGAAACAGTCCGCAAAAACGGCCTGGAACCGGCAAAGACTTTTTTCTATATACCCACCCTCTGCATGGCCTGTAATTTTCCGCAGTTCCCTATTCTCTCCGATCTCGTTTTCGATGCTGCCGGGCTTAAAGGATTAAAAATTGGTCTTATCAACAGCATGTCTCCGGGCGAAATTCTGCCCCAGAGCCTTTCGATAAGGATTTTCGAATCCTATATCGTAGGCGGCATTCTCTATAAGCTGTTCTTTAGGATAAAGCCTTACGAACGCCGGGCAGGAGCCGCGGATAAGGCCCTCCGTGCTGCGGAAAGCATGATAAATGATATGATTATCTCCGGGGCTGACATCAAGGAAGGACTCAAGGATGCAGTCACCCTGTTCGAAGGCATAGACAGGGACGAGTCCGGAGGAAGGAAACCTCGTATCGGCGTCATAGGGGATCTTTACGTGAAGTTCAACGACGCGGTCAACCAGAAAATCCTCGGCCTGGCACACGAATTAGGCGGAGAAATCATCGTTCCCTCGCTGACGGAGTACGCTTTTCATTTCTACGATGCGGATATCCGGTTTCACAAGGACGATTCGAGATCCTTCAGGCTCTTAAAGACGATCGAGAAGAGGTATGAGAAAATCGCCGAAGGCCTCATCGGGGATCTTGCCGAACCGGACTTCGAGGAATGCGCAAAGCTGATGGACGATTACAACATAAAACACTACATCGCCGGGGAAACGTCGATAAACGTGGGCAGGGCCCTGTACTACATCAAGCACAGGACCGTGGACGCAATACTGCATATAAACCCGATGTTCTGCTGTCCCGGCGTGGTGAGCGCCTCGATCTACAGAAAGATCCAGGAGGATTTCGGTATACCGATAATCGATATTTTCTACGACGGAACCGGCAATCCCAACAAGGTGCTGGTACCGCACATGCATTACCTGAGATCGGACCGGGAACATAATCAAAAAGGGGGGACAATTCATGGCGGCACTGACTGTTAAACCGGAAGGGCAGGCTCTGTGGCAGGCGGTTGCTCTTGGCGAAATCATGCTCAGATTGGATCCGGGCGAAGGCCGGATAAGAACCGCCAGGCATTTCCAGGTATGGGAAGGCGGGGGTGAGTATAATGTTATAAGGGGTTTAAGAAAATGCTTCGGTCTGAAAACGGCGGTCGTCACCGGCATACCGGAAAATGAACTTGGATACCTGCTCGAGGATTTCATATTACAGGGCGGGGTGGACACCTCTCACGTCAGGTGGTTTCCCTATGACGGCATCGGCAGGAACCACCGCCAGGGTCTCAATTTCGTAGAGCGCGGATTTGGAATCCGGGGCGCCCTGGGCGTATCGGACCGATGCTATACCGCAGCCGCCGCCCTCGGGGAAGGCATGATCGACTGGGAAGCCATATTCAAACGCGAAGAGGCGCGGTGGTTTCACTGCGGCGGTATTTTCGCGGCCCTCTCGGCAACGACCCCCCGTGCCGCAATCGAAGCCATGAAATGCGCGAAAGCGGCGGGAACCGTCATAAGTTACGACCTCAATTACCGTCCCTCCCTGTGGAAGTCTTCCGGCGGGCAGAAGAAAGCCGTGGAAGTGAACAGGGAAATCGCCTCTTATGTCGATGTCATGATCGGCAACGAGGAGGATTTTACGGCGGCCCTTGGGTTCGATGTCTCCGGCACAGGCGGGGATCTAAAGGACCTCGACCACGGCAGCTATAAAAAAATGATCGAAAAAGTCAAACTGGAATTCCCTAACTTCAAGGCGGTGGCCACCACCCTGCGGGACGTAAAAACCGCGACCGTCAATGACTGGAGCGCCCTTCTCTTTTACGACGGCGAATTTTACTCTTCCCGGAGCTGGCCCGGCCTGGAAATCCTGGACCGTGTCGGCGGGGGAGACAGTTTTGCCTCGGGACTTATTTACGGTTTTCTGTCGGGTAAATCACCGCAGGAATGTGTCGATTACGGCGCGGCGCACGGCGCCCTTGCCATGACTACGCCGGGTGATACGTCCATGGCATCCCTTTCGGAAGTGGAAAAACTGGTGCGCGGCGGAAACGCAAGGGTTGTCCGTTAAAAGACTTTTATTTTTTCTGTTTTTACGGTATGTTATAGGTATATCTGCCGTTAATGGAGGCAAATGATGGCTAAAGGTAAAGACAAGGGAAAAGCGGACGAGAAGAAAAAACCCCAGCATACACTCAAGGAAAAGCGGAAAGAAAAAAAAGAAAAAGATAAAAAACCCACCTCAACCTGATGCGGGGCTTGAAGGAAACACAGGAACATGGTTTCCGCCTCCATGATTTAAAAAAACTTTCCTAAAACACCGTCCCGGAATTCCTTTTCCGGGACGATCTGCTGTTATGTAATCACGACCGTGCCATTTCCCGGAAACAGGACAAAATGCACGGAAAATTCAAAAAAAACTGTATTATCTTGATCCGGGTCAATCTTTTCTGACGCAAACACGTGTATGCTTACCCTGGAAACACTAATGGAGGTGTCAATATGAGTGAACATGGAGGGTGCCCCGGATCAAGGACCCTGGTATTCAAGGACAGAGATGAAACTTCAGCTGCCGGCACGGGAAACATTCAATCCCAATTGCGGCAATGGCCGGTGCAGCTGCACCTTGTCTCGCCCGGTGCTGCCTATTTCCAGGGCGCGGATGTTCTTCTTGCCGCGGACTGCACGGCCTTTGCTGCCGGCGGATTTCATTCCGAGCATCTGCGGGGCAAATCCCTGGCCATAGCCTGCCCCAAACTGGACGAAGGGAAGGAAGTCTACATTGAAAAAATCAGGTCCCTGATTGACGACGCAAAGATAAACACCCTTACAGTTATGACCATGGAGGTGCCATGCTGCGGAGGCCTGCTGGCCCTGGCCATGGAAGCAGCGGGGAACGCCAGCAGCAAAGTTCCGATCAAGAGTACGGTATTGAGCCTTCAGGGCGAAATTCTCCGGGAAGACTGGGTATCGGCGTAATGGACCACAGTTTCTGCCCCGGAGCCATGGTTCTGCGTCAGCCGAAGCCGGAAATATTCGCCTGTCCAGACTGCGGAGGGGAAGTTGAAATCTGGACTGATGAAATTAAAGGCGTCTGTCCCGAATGCAGGCGGACTGTTTTTCGCACCGGGGATACCAGCTGCCTGGACTGGTGCAGGCACGGCAAGGAGTGCGTAGGCGACGATATTTACAGCCGCTACCAGCGCAACAAGGCCGAGAGCCTCCGGGAAAAACTTATCGCCGAGATTGAAGACTTTTTCGGGGATGACGAAAAACGGATACATCATGCCCGGGAAGTGCTTAAAGTCGCCGAAGAGCTGCTGAAAAAGGAAAAGGCGGATTGGCACATT
>SPDA01000365.1 GCA_004525155.1 Spirochaetales bacterium | reverse complement strand
CTGCTCTTCAATTCCTGATTATCCGGCAGAAACCCGTCATTATTGCCGCAGATGAGTAAAACGGACACAATGTTATTTTTAAGATCACTTATATAATCCAGGGGCGAATTGTCCCTGATTGTTTTTTCCGATCCCTGAATAAAAGGTTTCGACATGGGATTCTCTTCTATTCTTCCATACCCGGAAAAGGAAACGATAAAACCGAAAATATCCTGATGCTTCAAGCATTTTCGATATGAATGTTTCCATCGGAGTATTCCCGTCCGGAGCATCGATATATTGGGTATCTTTCATCAAACCGCCGTTTCCATCCGGAAATACCGCGATACAGGGTCCGATTATTTTATCAGCGGCGGCCTTATCCAGAATCGCCTGGACATCCCCCATTTTTAACCAGTCCTCCGGACCTCCCGGAGAACCATGCAGCAGGTATAATACAGGAAAACTCATCATTTCACGAAGCTTTTCGTATTCTGTCGGCAGGCAGATAAACACCCGCCTTGTTTCGGACAGGGTAAAAGGAATAGTTACAGCTGCCAGATTTGAAAGTTCAGTTACCATCCGGTTTTCACAGGACTATGATACAGCGCATTGATTAATCCGGCAGTTCTGCAGCATAAACCCGGGTTTTTCTCAGGCGACTAAAGGCAAAGCCCACATCGCCAGAATTTTAGAGATTCCTTTGCCGTATTTGGAAAGATAATCGAGCGCCGCATCCATATATGAAATGCGCGGGGTTTTTTCCGACAGAAAATACCAATGTGTGGAGATATCGAAAAAAAGTTCTCCTGTTGATTTCCCGGGAAAAGCTTTATTAACCTGCCGATGGGACAGGATACTTATAATCGGGGCAAAAACATTCTCATGCCACGAGAACAAGGCATCGTCCCAGGTTATTGTCCAGGATATTCTCTGATTTATAAAATACTTGTGTACTTCAATATGCTCCAGCAGGGTATCCCAGTCCGATTCTTTCTCAAGCGTAAAGTTCTCCGCTTCGAGGACCCATTTCATCACCCTTTTTTTGTCATTATTGTCCATTTTTGTCATATCATTATCTCCTTAGATTACTTAAATGTCCTATTATGGGTTATAATATACATTAACTTCCAAGATAAATCAATAAAAATGCCGAACAAATTTCGAATTTCACTCTACTCTTACCCGGTTTTCGCGGAAAGCTGACAGAAATCCGGCTTGCAAAGGATTTTCACACAGGGATTCACATTGACCTGCCGGCACGGCCTCCTTCGGGCAGATTTTTCACCTAATTATCAATGGACACAGATTCCCGCAATTTTTCGCAGAATTTCCGCGGTGAATCTTCCCGAAATCCCTGCATACTATCTATACTTGCAGGATGAAAGAGAAACCGGAATTGTCACTTGAAAATACGGGCACCTCACTCACCCTGCGGCACAGAGGTCTTGAAAACTCACACCTGACGCTTTTCCTGATCTTTGCGGGTTTATCGATTGTACTTCCTCTATTGTTTATCATTTTTTTCCGGGGACTTCCCGACTTGTTATACATCATACTGTTCCTGTTCGGCCTGTCTCAAGCAGGCGGCTGGGGAACCGGAGTCCTTGTCGTGAGAGAAGGCAAATCGCTCAGGATAGACAGAACCTCCCGTACCGTCGTTCTGACCTGCTTCATACCCGTTTTGTCAATATTAACCCGCGATCTCGCATTCACCTTCCGGAGCATAAGCGGGCTGGTCCTGCAGGAGCAGCCCGTAAGGGGCGGCAGAGCCTGGTTCCTGTTTTTGGATATACGGGAGGGTAAACCGGTAAAAGTGATGGGTCCGGTGGAGGACAATGATACTACAAAGGATATTTTAAAAAAAATTAACGATCTTATTAAAGAAGCCTGAATTTAAAGCCGTTCGCGGCAGGCGCAGGCACATTTTTCAAAAAAAATATTGACGTTTTCTGAATTGTGATGTATATTAAACAAGTATTAAACATGTTCAATACTTGTTTAATACAGGTTCAATTATGACAGAAGACGTTAAAGAAAGGCTGCTCAGCGCAGCGGAAGACCTGATTAGGGGCGGGAAAAAGCAGAGCGAGCTTACCGTGAGAGACATCGCGGCACAGGCGGACACGAGCCCAGGCCTCATCAATTATCACTTCAAATCGAAAGACGCCCTGCTCACCCAGGCTGTGGAGCGGATCTGGGCCGATTTTACGCCCCGCTGGGCACAGGTGACAGCGGCAGGTCCCGCCGGGGTTGAAGACTTAAAGAACCTCTTAAAGGATATAGGCGAGGCGGTGGACAGAACTGCCGCAGGCGCGGAGTTCAAAGTCAGGCACGAGCTGATGGAAGGGGACATGGGAACGGTCAAATTCATCGTTCCCGTACTGAAGAATATTCTGCCTCCCGGCACTCCCGAAAAGGAGATTAAACTCGCCGCCTTTGCCATGGTAGCCCCTCTTCAGCTTCTTTTTTTAAGGCGGGACTTTTTCGCAGAGTGGACCGGCACCGACCTTTCGAACCGGCAGGAACGGGACAAACTTTTCGATTTCATCGTGGACAGAATCTTGGGCCCTTATCGCGGATAAACCGGATAGGACTTAAGGATAAGGAGTAATACTACAATGACAACATCTTCAATTTTCGACACGCAGATCATCGGTTTCTTTGCCGGCGCCTTGAAACGCTCGCTTTCTGCGGGGTTTAAGGACAATGGGTTTAAAGGTATGTTTCAACGGGCAGGGGTTTTGTTAAACAGCCTCCGCTTCCAACGCGTCCAGACCCGCAAGCGGGAAGCCGCTGCCGCGGAAGGCAGGACCGTGCCCCCGATACTGATTGCCTCCGTAACGAGGCGGTGCAACCTCAACTGCCGGGGCTGTTACTCGAAAGCCCTCCGGGGCGGGCCTTCCGGAGAATTGCCGGATGCCGCGTTTCTGAGGCTGTTCCGTGAGGCTTCGGATATGGGCGTGGGAACTATCCTCATTGCCGGCGGCGAACCCCTCATGCGCCCGGATCTTCTGCGGGAAGCGGCCGCCGTTCCCGGTGTCATCATGCCCGTTTTCACCAACGGCCTGCTCATGGATGAGGGGTTCATGGATCTGTTTACCGCGGGAAGGCTTATCCCCGTCTTCAGCCTGGAGGGCGAGGCCGGTTTTACAGCTGCCCGCAGAGGCCGCGGTATTCACGAAACCGTCCTGGAAAAGGCGGCGGAACTTAAACGCAGGGGCGCTCTTTTCGGCCTCTCCGTAACGCTGACATCGCAAAATGCCGATTCCGTTCTGTCGGACCGGTTTTTGAAAAACCTGCGCAGCCTCGGCGCGGCTGTACTGTTCCTGGTGGAGTACGTACCCGTTTCGCCGGGCACGGAGCACCTGGTGCTGACCGGTGAGCAGAAAGCTGAACTGAACCGCCCCGGCCGCTTCGACGGCTGCGGCATCAACGTGGTATGCCTGCCCGGGGATGAGGAACAGTACGGCGGATGCCTTGCGGCAGGCAGGGGGTTCATCCATGTGGCAGATGACGGCCGCCTCGAAGCCTGTCCGTTCGCTCCCTATTCCGATTCCAACGCCGCTTCAGCCGGGCTTGCTGCCGCACTCGAATCCCCGCTCATGCAGGCAATCCGCG
>SPDA01000010.1 GCA_004525155.1 Spirochaetales bacterium | reverse complement strand
TCCATACCGACGCTGAACAGGATGAGGAAGGAGTTTCCCCGTTACGGCCTTGCCGGCATCGACGCCGAAATCGAACTGGCTGACCGCATACTTGCTCCCTTCTCCCTTTTCATGCTTTCACTGGTATTCTTCTATCTTGGCATGAAAGGAAAGGTAAAGGAAAAAATAAAACTGGTTCCGGCCCTGCTGTCGATTCCGGTATTCTATTACACCCTTTTCAATCTGAGCGATTCGTTCTCTCTGTTCCTGAAGACCATGGCCGCAGGTCTGCTGACGGCCATGTCTCTCGGCGTGGTCCTGCTGCTGGGTATTGCGTTTCATGCAGTTGTTATGGGCGTATTTCTTTTTATCAGTCTGCGACACGTCTGATTTTCGCCCCGAGGCTTTCGAGGCGCTCAGGAAGAAATTCATAACCCCTTTCTATCTGGTAGACGTTGTCTATACAGCTCTTTCCTTCGGCGCACAAGGCGGCAATCACCATGGCCATGCCCGCGCGGACATCGGGAGATACAAGCTCCGAACCTTTTAGCCTGCTGGGTCCCGTTACCACGGCCCGGTGGGGGTCGCAGAGAATTATCCGGGCGCCCATGGCGATGAGTTTGTCAACAAAAAACATTCTGGATTCGAACATCTTTTCATGAATAAGAACCGTACCTTCCACCTGAGTGGCGACAACGGTCATGATGCTGATGAGGTCCGGAGGGAACCCCGGCCAGGGTGCGTCGTCTATTTTTGGTATCATTCCGCCCATGTCCGGAATCACCTTGAGGGGCTGGCCGGAAGGAACCTGTATGTCTTTACCCTGCACTTCCCAGTGTATACCCAGCTTGCTGAAAGCCAGTTTGACCATCCGCAGGTTGTCCGGCTGGGCGTCCTCGATGGTAACAGCTCCCCTGGTTACAGCGGCCAGGCCGATGATGGAACCTGCTTCCATGAAATCCGAACCTACGGTATACCCGGTTCCGTGAAGTGTCTTTACCCCTTCGATGCAGAGAATATTCGACCCTATTCCGGTTATCCTGGCCCCCATGCCGTTGAGCATTCTGCAGAGGTCCTGCACGTGCGGTTCCGATGCCGCGTTCTGAATGACGGTTTTTCCTTCAGCGAGAACGGAAGCCATGACCGCGTTTTCCGTGGCCGTTACGGAAGCCTCATCCAGAAACAGGTCCACTCCGACCAGCTTGTTGGCGGACAGTTTGAAAACGCCGTCTATCTCCACCCGGGCCCCAAGCTCAGCCAAAGCGATAAAGTGGGTGTCAATCCTCCTCCGGCCGATAATGTCACCGCCGGGAGGAGGCATGATGACCTTATGTGTTCTTGCCAGCAGGGGACCGGCAAAAAGAATGGAGGCACGGATATGCTTGGCCAGTTTCTGCGGGACCTCCGAGGTCTTTACCTCTTGTGTCGTTATTGTGTAGGACCCGCGTTCATTTCTCACGACCTCGCTGCCGAGGGCGCGCATAATATCCAGCATGACGTTAACGTCTTCAATTTCCGGCAGATTGTTAAGAATGACCGGTTCCGCGGTTAAAAGTGCGGCGGCAATACAGGGAAGGGCGGCGTTTTTATTGCCGCTGATGCGGATTTTACCCTTTATGGGAAATCCGCCTTCTATGATATATCTACACATCTTAAACACCTTATAGTATAGTCTTTGGATATGCAAGTTAGGAAAGTTTTGCCCCTGGTGATGCTGACACTCCTCCTGCTTGGACTCAATCCGGCCGGCTGTAGCCGGAACGGGCAGACGGAACTGACCCTGAACGCTACACCGCCTTCTCCAGATGCTGAAGACGGAAGCGGGACCACTCCGCGGCAGCAAAACCTCCTTATTTCATTTATCGGCGATATTATGGCGCATGATATGAATTTTGAAAGACCTCCCTACGAAAATATTTACGCCGCCGTCAAAGACAGCTTTCTTAAAGACGATTTAACTTTCGGCAACCTTGAATTTCCGGTAGTTCCCGAACTGCCTATGTCATCGTATCCACTGTTCAACAACCATCTTCCCTATGTTCTCGCAGCCTTCAGCGCCGGTATCGACGTTTTCGCCTGCGCCAACAATCATGCCACGGATCAGGGAGGAAACGGGGTAATCCGCACCTTCGAGGTCCTTCAGGAACTGCAGTATCAGAAGGGCCTGTATTTTTCCGGAATCTCAAAAGAAGCGGGCAGCCCCTGGGCCTTTTCGGAAATCCGGCGCAACGGATTCAAGATCGGTTTCATAGCGATAACCGAATTTCTCAATTCCTACGCAGGCAAGGATTATGTTTACCTCGTGGATTACACGAACACTGAGCAGAAGGACCGGTTTCTATCGTTTATCGAATCGGCGAGAAACAGCTACGACCTGATCATTGTATCCGTTCACGGCGGTACCGAATATTCACGTTATCCGGAAACATACAAAAAGGACTTTTTCCGCCGGCTGACAGCGGCCGGCGCAAACATAGTGTGGGGACATCATCCCCATGTGCTTCAGCCATGGGAGCTTGTCAAAGAGGATGGCGTAAACAGGCTCATCATGTATTCCACCGGCAATTTTATATCCGGCCAGATATGGTTTCTGGATCCCGCCAACCCTGATCCGGTCCGGCGATATACGGGAGACAGTATTATCATGCAGGCCATGGCAGGAAGGCTGTCCGACGGGCGCGTGTCTATTCTCAGTGTCACTCCCGTCTTCACCTCAAATTACAAGGACCCGGAAAAGGGCATGGTTGTGGTACCTATTGAAACACTTATAAGCGCGGAGAAAATTCCCGTAACCTGGAGAACTTTTTATGCTGAGAAATACCTCGAAACAAGACGGGTAATGCAGAACCATCAGGATCTGCATAACTTCCCGCAGTAAGGTTTTTCATGAATAGAATATCATCCTCCTACCTTAAAAAAATTACTGCCCTGGGCGTACCCCTGCTCGCCGGCAACCTTTCCCATTACCTTTTGCTGGCGGCGGATACGGCCATGGTGGGTCATCTCGGCACAGCCGCCCTTGGTTCAATAGCCCTGGCCGGGATGTTCAGTGCCATCCTCTATGTCATGGTGTGGCCCGTTTCCCTTGGCTGCCAGGCAATAGCCTCAAGGCGTTTCGGCAGACAGCAGGCGGTCACGGAGAGGCCGGCCGAGGACGCGGCTGCCGGAAAAACCGGCGAAGTCCTCGATAATGCCGTTATCCTGGGGCTGACAGCCAGCATTCTGGCTTTCGGCCTTTCTTTTACAGCCCGGCCCATACTCGGATTCCTTGTCAAAGATGATTCCCTTGTTTCCGGTGCGCTCTCCTATATCAACACGGTCCGCTGGCAGCTTCCCATGCTGGGTTTCATATCCGCCGCCTCAGGATTTATGGCCGCGATAAACAAAACTAAACCAATTATGATAGCAAACCTGGGAGGCAACCTTCTCAATATTCTCTTTAACTACCTGTTCATCTACGGGAAATTCGGCTTGCCCGCCCTGGGAATAAAGGGCGCCGCGCTCGGTACGGTTCTTGCCGAGGCCCTCACGGCCCTGTTTCTCCTTGCGGTAATCCTGGCCTCGAGGGATAAAAAAAAGTATCGTTCCCTGCACTTCCAGACCCTGAATCTTCACCTCATAAAAGACATGGTATCTATTGCTCTCCCTCCGACAATTCAAAACGGTATGGCCCTTTTAATTTTTCTTGCCTATGAGGGCATCGTAGGCAGATTGGGCATAGGGTACCTGGCGGTAACGCACATCGTTTTTTCCATGTTCCGGATCAATAAAACGATTGTCGGCGGATTCGCCAGGAGTACGTCTATTCTTGTGGGAAACCATCTGGGCAGGGAAGAAAAAAAAGAAGCTGTTGCCTGTATCATGAATTGCGAATTCCTGGCAGCGCTTATCGGTATTTCCATCATGCTCCTTACGCTGGTTTTCCCGGGCAGTATCGTACGCATATTCACGGATGACACTTCGAACCTTGTGCTCGGCATAAAGGCCCTGCGGTTTTTTGCACCTTTTTTCTTTATAGAGATCCTGGGGTATTCCTTCGAAATAATATTTACCAACAATGGCTGGGGGAAACTCGTGCTGGTCTCCGAATTTTCGACGAACGCCGTCTTTATCCTGGCCTTGTCCCTTGTCCTGACACAGGTGGCACACGGGGGGATATACAGCGCCTGGCTCAGTTTTGCCCTGTATCAGGTATTTCATGCCCTGATACTGTTTATTGGATTTATTTCCAAAAAATGGCAGCAGGTGGAGGTAGAATCCAAACGGTGATTATTGCTGCAGCCGGCAGTTTTATTTTTTAAGAAGTTCCTTTACGGCTTCGCGAAGCTCGGCCAGGTGTACGGGTTTTTCCATCAACTTCTGCACCGGCATCCACTCATCATCAATGTCCTTGGAAGAGAAATCCATGGGCAGTTCCTGGTTGATAGCGGTAAGAAGAATAATCGGAAGATCCTTCAATTCTTTTGTCTCGCGTATTTCACGGGCCAGGTCGAATCCGCCTGCCGGACTCTCCGGAAACATTACATCTAGTATGAGCAGATCCGGTTTTACGGCCTTCAACTCCTCCACCGCTCCCTGAGTTGTCTCCCTCGCCTCAACGGAAATATCTTCTCCTTTGAGAATCATTGTAATGTTCTCGATGACTTCCGCGTCATCATCAATAACCATGATCTTATACATCGGCTTCTCCTCCATCATTGCTCGGTGGAATTTCCGGAATACCTATAGATATCGAAGTACCCGCACCCTCCGCACTTTCAACTACAACCTCAAGACTTAACTGCCGCGCAATTTCCTTAACTATGGCAAGTCCCAGACCTGTGGAACTTTTATTGAATTTTGCAGCCTCCCGTGAACGGTAAAATTCATCGAAGATGTGAGGTAATGCATCCTGCCGAATTCCTATACCGTTATCCGAAACGGTAATTACTGTTTTACCATCTCTGACTTCTCCCTTTATTTCCACAGTTCCGTTGTCGAACGAATAATTACCGGCGTTCGAAATAATATTCGAAAACAAAATAATAAGCCGTTTCCTGTTCGATTGAACATATAACGCAGGCATGTCGCACTGCATTGCAATGGCCCGCTTTTGGCACCTGTCTTCAAGGTCCGAACACACCTGCCCCAGTAATTCCTTCATTTCCACGCTTTCTATTTTAACCTGCTTTTCACTGTCATAAGACCGGAGCTCCCCCAGCAGAAGAATCGCATTTATCCTCTGCCGCAGGTTCTCGGACCTTCGCTCAATCCTGTTGACTATATCCTGTACTTCAGGCGGCAGGGCGTCCCAGTAACGGACTGTAAGCACCTCTATATTGCTCTCGATCCCGGAAAAAGGAGCCTTCAGGTCATGGGTCGTAATCAGCATCTGCTGATTTTTTTCCTGGTCCGCCCGGATAAGCCGCTCGTTCATAATCTGAAGTTTCAGGTCCCTCGACCGGACACTCTCCGATATGGTTGAAACAAGGTACCAGACAATAAACCAGACTAAAATAGCGGAGGCCATATGTAAAAGATCAACCATGTGGTTAGGCGCTACCACTTCCCGGACCGTACCGGCCAGCGCCATTCTGTCCGGTAAGACTCCCAATATTTCCATCACTACCGTACTTATAAACATGACGGCCGCCAACGCGGTCACGATAAAACTTTCCCGCCTCGGGAAAAAAATGCACGCAAGAACGATATGGAACAGGTACGTAAAGGCGAGAAACGTCTCCGTGCTTCCGATAAAATACACAGCTCCCGACACAATAAAAAGATCGAATATTATCTGTGCCCAGAGATAAGCCTTGACTTTTCCATCGGCCGCCTTCTGATAATAACGTCGCTTTAACAGAATAAATACCGTATTTGCAATGCCCAGCAAACCGGCCAAAACGAGAAGTTCCACGGACGGCGGAACTATGCCGCCCCGTCGAAGGGCATCTCGAAACACAAGGGACAGCAAACCGGCGGCGACAAACAGGCCGGTTACAAACCACCTGACTCCGATAAACCAGATCGCGTTATGATAAAGGATATCGCTGCCCAGGCCATACCGGCCCGATTCAGCTTCCGGACCCGCGGTCTCCGGTTTCGTATTCAGCCTGAAAGTCGCCATTTCAGCACCTGATGTTTCAAAAATAGTTCATGGCGATCATCTTTTTCAGCATGATCACATCTTTTTCCTCAATACGAATGAGCGATTCGACAAGCGCGTGCGCCTCCTCACTCATAGGCTGACTCTGTACGCTTTTGTACAGATGGATCAGCTCCTCGTCATACCCGACAGCCGCTTCCAGCAGCAGGGCGGAACGCACATCCTCCACCGCTTTATCGAGAAGTTTGAAATTCTTCTCCGGGCTGAAATCCACATCGTACTTAAGCTGTAGTTTAAAGATATGCGCGCGTTTTTCCGCAGACAGCTCGGAAAGGGCACGGTCCAGATGCCTCCGGTGCCGGGCGAGGTAATAGGTAAGCAGACGCACACCCTGATCTTTGGACTCGTCGCGAATCTGAGCATAATACCGCTCGAGCTTCTGTTCGAACTCCTGGGCGCGATTCATCAGGTTCTCAAAAGTTACGATGGCCACTGCTCCCTCCTCTAGAACTTGTCATAGAAAATATCAACGTTTACGAGACCTTTTTCCTTAAGCACATCAGTTACCGCTTCGATCATGGGAGGCGGTCCGCAGAGAAAAGCCTGGCTTTGTGCACCTTTGTCCAGATATTTGTCAACTGAAAGATGAACAAATCCGGTTTCTCCTGTCCACTTTTTCTGCTCTTCATCGGCAAGCGGGTCGGAGAGGGCGTAAATAACCTTGAAATTTTGATACTTTTTCTCAAGTTCCCTGTATTGATCAAGGTAGAATATGTCTTTTGTGGTCCTTGCACCGAAGAAAAGTAATACCTTCCTGGCCGGCCACTTTTCGAGTACCGAGTAGGCGATATCCTTTACAGGGGCCATTCCGCAGCCGCCTCCGACAAGCACAATGTTCCGGTTTATATCTTCGGACAGCCGGAACTCGCCGTAAGGACCGGTGAAGGCCACTTCATCACCTTCCTTCAGGCCGTGAAGGTAGGTGGAAGCGATTCCTCCGGGAACAAGACGCACAATAAGCTGAATTTTGTTTTTCTCGTAGGTAGGAGACGATATCGAGTAAGCCCTGTGAACAATTTCTCCGGGTCCCGGTGCTTCCACCTGGATGTACTGGCCGGGATGGTGCTCAATTTCCACCGGGTCAATCAGCGCAAAGTTTATTTCCTTTATGTCATAGGTAAGGCTTAAAATACTGCTTACCCGGGCCCGGAATTGTTTAACGCTTAAAATTTCTTCCGGAAGGACAATGGAGATATCTTCTTTTATCTTAACCTGGCAGGCGAGCCGGATGCCGGCTTTCATTTCCGCCCTGGTGAGAGAACCGGTTTCCGTGGGCAGGATCGGGCCTCCGCCTGAAACAACTTTTACTTTACAGTATCCGCAGGACCCCTTACCGCCGCAGGCGGACGGAATAAAAATCTTGTTCTCGTACAAGGCGTTCAGGAGGGTCACGCCCCCCGTTCTCTCGAATATAGTGCTTCCCTGGTTTATATCGACCTTAACACTTCCATAGTTGGCAAGATATTTCTCCGAAATAAGCAGCCACACGGATAGTACAAGGAAAACACCGGTGGTTACCCCTACAGCCAGAAATGCGGTTACCATAAACCGATCCTCCTATTAACCATGTTCATTGGACACTCAGCATCCCGGAAAAACCCATAAAGGTCATCGCTATAACGCCGGCCATCATCACGACTATGCCGGTTTTCCGAAGTCCCACGGGAACATTCGAATATCCCATTTTTTCACGCAGACCGGCCATTAGAAGAATCGCAAGGGCCCATCCCAGGCCGGCGCCGAATCCGTAAAAAACGGTCTGCACAAAATTGTAGTCCCTGATGACCATGAAAAGGGAGGCGCCCAGAATGGCGCAATTGACGGTAATGAGCGGCAGAAAAATCCCGAGCGCGTAATAAAGCCCAGGACTGAAACGTTCCACGAAAAGTTCTACGAACTGGGTAAAAGCCGCTATGACCGCTATGAAAATAATGAAGGCCACGAACTCGAGACCCAGAGGCTTCAGAATAAAATGATAGATAAGAAAATTCAGGACCGCGGTACAGGCGAGAACAAAGGTGACCGCGCTGCCGAGGCCTATGGCTGTGTCAATCTTGTTCGAACACACCAGGAAGGAACACATGCCGAGAAAACTTGCGAAAAGGATATTGTTAGTAAAGATGGAGCCGAACAGTATATTTGCCAGGGGAATTGTGCTCATTTCGCTTTCTCCTCAACCTTTGCGCTCGGGTTTATTGTTTCGATTATCCACATCAGGAATCCGGCCGTGAAAAAGGCTCCTGGAGCTAACAGCAGAATAAGATTTTTCGGATACCAGGCACCGGAAAGAATCGTGAAACCGAGAATTGATCCGGAACCGAGGAGCTCCCGGAAGATGCCGATAATGAGAAGAATCGCGGCATAACCTAGGCCGTTCGCTATACCGTCCAGAAAAGACGGCAGGGGAGGATTCTGCAGAGCATACGCTTCAGCCCGGCCCATGACAATGCAGTTGGTGATAATGAGCGCGACATAGGGTCCCAGCTGCTTTGACATGGAAAAGTAAAACGCTTTCAAACACTGGTCAAGGACAATAACGAAGGCGGAAATGATGGCGACTTCCGCTATCATCCGGATGCGCGTCGGGATCTGCTTCCGCAGAAGCGAAATAATCAGGTTAGACATGCCGGTGACAAAGGTCAGGGCCGCGCCCATGACAAGCGAATTCGCGACTTTGTTCGTGACCGCCAGAAATATGCAGATACCGAGGACCTGGTGGGTCACCGGGTTGGTTTTATATAACCCGTCGGCAAATATTCCCTTTAGTTTACCCGCACCGGGTTTTCCGCCGGCCGCTGTGGCGGTTTGTGCTCCTTTGGCCATATTGCTACCTCACTTTTTCGAGCATTGCGGCAAGGCTGTCCATTATGGCTGCTACCTTATCGGATGTCATTGTCGCGCCGGTTATACCGTCGACCGAGTTTATATCCGTTTCGGCCGATGGTTTCAAAATTCGAAACCCCGGTTTGCCGTCTGCCGATCGGAGCTTCTTTCCCGCAAACTGTTCCTGAAACCATAAAGCGCCGATTTCACCGCCTAGACCCGGCGTTTCTTCCTGTTTGAAGAACCGTACGCCGCGTATCGTTTCGAGGTCCGGCTCAAGCGCCACGACTCCCTCTATAGGACCCCAGAGACCCGGTCCCTTAACAGGCACCGCAATGGCTTCAATATTCCCGCCGCCTCCGGGCCTGAACTCGTAAAGCGATATGCCGCTGCGATCTACCACTTCAACCTGTTTTTCAAAAATATCGAGAAGCTGCGCCGCACTCGGCTCTGCCGGTATCTGCGCATTCAGAGCTCCGAGAATATTATGTACTTCTTCAGCTTTTTCGTTGGCGTTGCGGAAGGGGGCGGTAAACAAACTGACTCCCGCGAGCAGTGCGGAACACACCACCGCCAGCGCAATGCTGAAAACAATGACCCGGACACTATTTTTCACGGGCGTACCTCCTGACCCGCGAGCGTATGACCACCTCATCGAGGAGGGGGGCAAAAATATTCCCAAGCAGAATGGCAAACATCATTCCTTCCACGAACCCCGAGAACGAGCGGATCAGCACCACGGACGCGCCGATGATTAGACCATAGCCCCACTTCGCGGACTGCGTGACGGGACTGCTTACAGGATCGGTCGCCATGAATACTGCCCCGAACAGAAACCCACCGGAAAGAAGGCTAAACAGAACAGGTGCTACTTTATCCGGGAGGGCCGCGTGCAGAATGGCGGTCAGCCCGACAAAAGACACAAGGACAGCAAGCATGGTCCGCCAGCTCGCGATGCCGGTTATCAGAAGTAATATGCCGCCCAGGATTATGGCGACTGCGGATGTTTCACCGGCGCTCCCCATAACGCGCCCGAGAAAGAGGTCCAGCGGCGCCGCGAAAACTCCCCCTTTAGCGGCCACAAGCGGGGTCGCGGTGGTCAATGTGTCGATGATGCCCCTGGCCGGAATAATGCGGCCCCATCCGCCTGTGGCGGGCTGGACCCAGGCATTCATCATGACGGAAGGATACGCGAGGGCAATGAATATTCTGCCTACCAGGGCGGGGTTAAAAAGATTTCTGCCGGTTCCGCCGAACACCTCTTTACCCACGAGAACTCCGAAAATGACGCCCACCGCCACAAGCCACAGCGGCGTGGCTGGGGGCAGAATAAGGGGAAACAGGAATCCGGTTACAAGAAACCCTTCATTGACTTCGTGTTTCCGGATGACCGCGAAAGCAACTTCGACAACCGCACCGGCCACGTAGGAGACGAGCAGCATGAGAAGAATCCGCCAGCCGAAAAAATAAACCGCAGCAACCAGGCAGGGAAAAGCGGCCATTATAACCAGGGACATGTACCTCTTTACATCGAGAGGATCGCGCCCGAAAGGAGACCGGTGTGCTAACTCGGGCGCGGCGAAGAGAATAGATTTCAGGGCCTGGAAAACCGGTTTGAACCTTGAGAGTTTTCCGCCTTCATCGAATATCGGCCCCATTCGTTCCAGTAATTTTCGCAGCATAATCAGGCTTCCTCCAGGGTATCCTTTCGTTCGGACAGGATCTGTTCCCGCGCATTCGCGAACTCGGCCTGCAATTCAATTTTTGAAGGACAAATGTAGGTACAGAGATTGCAGTCCACGCATTTGAACAGACCGGACTTCTCAGCCTCATCGATGGCATCACGGTACAGGTATCGATGAATTATCTGCGGCATGATGCAGGCGGGGCATATCTCTTCGCAAAGGCCGCAGCCGATACAGGGCCTGAGTTCACCGCGAAGGGAGTTCGTGATATGCCGGTCTACTCCCCTGGTCAATTTCGATACAAAGGTTCGGGAGTACGAAGTACGGTTGAATCCGGGCCTGATAAAGGTAAGAAATTCTCCTTTCTTCATTTCCGGAAGAACGAAAACCGCGTCATCATCATACGTCACATAACGCTCATCTTCCCCGGTCACAGTCCCGTTAATCAGACCGCCGCGCAGAAAAATATTCCCGTCCGCATCATCACCGAGAAAGGCCGACCAGGGGGTCCCGATGCCCGCTTCCACGTGCCGGGGATTCTTCTCTCCCGGTCCGCCCAGACCTATCAGCCGTGTCGCCGCCGGTCTGCCCTCCGCCAGGCATTCACCAACTGCCTTTACTCCCTGGACATCGATAACCCAGATGTCTCCGCCGATTTTCGTGCCGCCGACGGCACGCTTGAGTTCCTTTGTCATGAGCAGGCGGTTTTCGACAGGATAACGCCGCGGAACATCATGAAATCTTACCCAGGCGAAACCCCGCAGGTCATCGTACATTTTTTTTGCAAGAGGACTCTTAGGCGATGTCAGAATAATTTCTATCCTGCCGTATTCAGCGGTCAGGTGTTCTAGAAAACGGATGCCCTGGACAATTGAATCCCACCAGTTGGAAATAACGATGTTTCCCCTGGCGCGAAAAGGCTCGGTCAAAATGCAATTGATAAGAATTATCGAAGGTCCGGTTTCTCCGGCCGGATCCGGTATCGCCTGCCGCGCACTGCTCCAGAAGTACTGCCACGCGCCGCCCCTGCACAGGGCATCGACCAATTCGCCGCGGCTTGCCTTTGAAAGCGACATGGGATTAAGAGTGGTTGCCGCATCTTCAGGATCTATGTCCGTAATATTTATATACGAAACTTTTTTCCCGGAATTGAGAACCGCTTTCCCTGCACAGGGCGACGGAAGGAAGACTTTCCCTTTCCCTATTTTTGCTTCAGCAAGGAGATCCCCCGTTTTAACAGGAGCTCCGGAGGTGATAAGAGGCTTGTATGCCATACCGTTTCTAAGAAGGGTAAGCCGAATATTTTTCTGAGGAGGTATTACATCTACATTACCGGAGGGGCGTCCGGCTATTCTGGGAGTGTAGCCGCCATGCTTGAACTTCATAACCTGAGATCCTCACTTGTTGAAATACATTCGGAAATCTGTACGCTGTCGTCAAAGCTTGCGCTATTATAAAATAGCCTAGTTGCGTTGTCAAGAAATATTTAAAAAAAACCGGAGAAAGAACAGCAGAGGAAAGAGCCTCTGCCTGAAACTGTACTCCGGTTGTTTCTCCGGTTATATCCCGCCTATCACCTCGTTTTTCCAGTATAAATATCCGCCTTCGAGAACGAATATATTGAGGAACCCCCGGGTTTCCAGATAACGGGATGCGGCATATGCGCCGGAGGAGGTCCTGCTGTAAAGTAGAATAGATGCGTTTTTATCGAAAGGAAACCTTCCGCTTCTGAGGCTTTCAAGCGGAATATTAATGCTTTTTGGAATTGAATCGGCGTCATATTCTTCCCTTGGTGAAACATCGACAATAATTAATTCGTCTTTTTTGTTTTCGTAATCTTCTAATGTCATGGTTTTGAGGAGACCTTCTATTTTATTTTTCAGCGCAATGCAGGCGGTCTGGCTCATGTCGATCGGCCTGTTGTAGAACGGCGCGTATCCAAGGTCCTGGTTAAAAAAGTCGGATAAAGTCAATTCGTTGGAAATTGCAAGAGCGATGAAATCGATCTTGCACAGGACATTCCCCATGCCGTAGGCCTGGGCACCGAGGATTCTTTTGGATTTTTTATCCGCAATTACTTTAAGGGTAAGATACTGCCAGTCCTGGGCCTGCACGGCCTTGTTTTTCCCCGTAATTACAATGGATTCAGGATTAAAGCCGTTTTTAAAGGCCGACCGCGAGGTGAGACCCGTTCTCCCGACACTGACATCGAACAGCTTCAGAAATGTGGTACCTATGGAACCGACGTATTTCTCTTCCCTGCCGCAGATATTGTCCGCTACAATTCTGCCCATTTTTGTGGAAATGGAACCCAGGGGCCAATAATCGTGTTTGCCTGTAATCAGGTTGGTCGTTTCCGCGCAATCGCCCACGGCGTAAATGTATTCATCCGACGTTTTAAGGTACTCATCAACAAGAATTCCGCCCGAAACACCGATTTTCAGTCCGGCGTGTCTCGCGAGATCCGTATTCGGGTATACGCCGGCGGATATAATTATCAGGTCTGCGGAATACTCCTCTTTATCTGATTCAATTATGAGATTTCCGTGGGCTTCCCTGATGTCGTTTATCTGAACATTCGTTATTGTTTTAATGCCTTTCGCCGCCAGCACCTGCTGAATCTGTCCCGCGATGTCCTTGTCCAGCAGGCTTAACAGTATATACGGCCTTTTTTCCAGCACCGTTATCCGTGCGCCTGTTTTTATGAAGGACTCAGCCGCTGAAATACCGATAAGCCCGCCGCCGATAATAACAACATCCTTCGCGTTCCGGCCGGAAAACTCCTGCTTTATATCTTTGGCGTCTTTAAGCGACCGAAGCGTGTGAATACCCTTGAGGTTAATACCCGAAATATCCGGAATTACCGCCTTCGCGCCTGTAGCCAGCACCAGAAAATCATAGGGTATCTTTGATTCGATATTACTCTGCAGATCCCTGACCTTTATATATTTATATATGCGGTCTATTTCTATGACCTGGGTCCTGTTTTTAATACTGATATTCTGAATTGTTTCAAAAAAAGTGATATCGCGGATCGAATTGTCGCTGCTGTACATGAGATCTCTGGGAGATCGGACCTCCCCGCTTATGAACGACGGCAGGCCGCAGCCGGAGTAAGACAGAAACTCATCCTGCTCGATAATGGTAATATCAAGGTTTTCATTAAGCCGCCGAAGGCGCGCAGCCGCTTTAGGCCCGGCAGTCACTCCGCCGATTATAACGATTCTAGTCCTTTTATCTATCGCTTCCGGGGATTCCATAAAACGGACCAGAGGTATGGTAATGGTAAAAGTGGAACCTTTGTTTTCTTCTGAAATGACTTCAATTTCGCCTTTATGATCGTTCACCACCTTTTTTACAATTGCCAGCCCGAGCCCGGTTCCGGGTACCGTCGACTTCGTCTTGATCGATCTGAAAAAGGGTTCAAAAATATTCTCAAGGTCTTCGGCGGGAATGCCGTAGCCGGTATCGGATACCTGAATAACACAGCTGTTTTCTTTATCATTATGAATGAGGCTTACGGAAACGTTTCCCTGGGCAGGGGTATATTTAATTGCATTTTCAATAAGATTTTTCAATGCCTGATTCATGGCTGTGCTGTAACCCTGCAGGCAGATCTGAGCGTTCTGCGGAAAACTATATTTAAGGAAAATATTCTTCTCGGAAGCCTGAGGAGAATACATATCGATGATTTTTTTCAGCAACGATATCAATTCGTATTCTTCCTTGGTTTTTTCGGTGGTTTCGGAAAAAAATTCGTAGTCAAGAAGATCGGAAATTACATCCTTGGCCTCTTTTGTGCGCACAAGCGCTCTCGCTATGCACTGGAGTATCTTTTCGTCGACTTCTCCCGCGTAACCTTCCATAATGGTTGAAAGAAGCGTCTGTATGGCGTAAATGGGTGATTTCAGCTGGTGAGAGAGAAGCTGCAGAAAATCCGGATTGGTAGTATTTTTATCTTCCACAACAATCCTTTATCGATTCACTCTCTGCGGTTTAGGGTATACCCGCAAAGTGAAACCAGTTTTTGATGACTGTCCTTTCCTTCTGCAAAGGCAAGGCTTTTTTTCGCTTCCTCGATGAAGTTTTCCGCCATCCCCAGCATATCTAAGCTCCTGCTGACCGCAGCGTCCTGATCGTTGAAGTCGTCTACCAGCTGGTAGGCCATTCCAAAACAAAGTCCGAAATTTCTGCATGCCTCCGCTATTTCTTTGGAAGCGCCGTTCAGCATGGCGCCTGCCTGACAGCTCATCGCCATAAGCAGGGCGGTTTTATTCTCCAGAATCCGCAGATAATCCGCATCTGCCGGAACCAAGGACCGCTGGCGGAT
>SPDA01000020.1 GCA_004525155.1 Spirochaetales bacterium | reverse complement strand
TCGGTCAGTTTCACGGCCGTGGAGCCGTTCTTTTTTTCGGCGTCCGGAGTGTCCGCTCCGAGGGCTCCGACGCAGTCATCGGCAAAGGCGCACCAGGCGGCGCAGCCGGATTCCACTCTGGGGTTGCGAACCTCGGCTCCGCAGTTCCTGCACTTCCTCCGGCCTTCATCTTTCCACAGTTCGACCTCTGAACCGCATATGTGACATGCAACTATATGTATGTCCTCCGGTTTCCAGAACCTTCTGTCCTGGCCCGGGCATTGCGATAATCCCATAAATTCTCCTTTTCAGCATATCCTTGGAAGAAGGAGCCCCCGGGGGAACCCCAGCACCCTGCGGCCGCGTATGGCCGTTTCGATTACCACGGTACCGGGATGTTTATCCGTCACCCTGCCGACTGCCGCGGCATGACCGCCCCCCTTGAGGGCGCGGAGGGCATCGAGCGCTTTCTCTTCGGAATCAGGCGACACTACCGCCACCAGGACCCCCTCGTTAGCAGTTTCCAGGGGTTCCAGGCCGAGAAGATCTGATACGGCGCGTACGTCAGGATCCACGACAAAACGTTCCTCTTCAATTTCCAGACCGGCCCCGCAGCCCGACGCGAGTTCGTTGAGCACCGCTGCGATGCCCCCGCGTGTCGCGTCCCGCATAAATCTCAAATTTGCGCCGAGAGGGAAAAGCGACGAGCAGAGAGGGTGCAGAAATGAGCAGTCTGAAAACACGCTTCCGCCGACGGCAAGGTTTTCCCTGGCAGCGAGTACCGCGATACCGTGCGCGCCGACCGGTCCCGATACAATAACAGCGTCTCCCGGCCGTACGGATGATGCCTCCGGGATGGGGACCGCTTCCGCGTAACCGATGCCGCAGGTGTTTATATAGATGCCGCCTCCCTTGCCTCTAGGCACGACCTTGGTGTCTCCCGTTATGACCGAAATCCCCGCTTCCAGGGCGGCCTCCGCCATGGAAGCGAGGGCTCTGGTAAGGTCTTCCACGGGCAACCCTTCCTCGAGTATGAAACCCGCCGAAAGGTAGCCGGGCCTGGCCCCGCTTACCGACAGGTCGTTGCAGGTCCCGAAAACGGACAGTCTTCCGATATCACCGCCGGGAAAGAAAGGCGGATCCACAACGTAGGTATCCGTTGTCATGAAAAGCCGGCCGCTGGAAGCCCCCGCCGGAAGAAAGGAAGACGCATCCGAAAGTACAGGGTAGGAGGAGTTTTTAAAATGCGGGTAGATTATATCCTCCACCAGGCTGCGGGACGCAGCGCCGCCGCTTCCGCATTCAAGCGTAATGTAAGAACCGAAAGGCCTGTATTTCATATCGGCGCGTCCCCGTAAAAAAACCAGGCTGCGCAGGCGCCTTCGCTGGAAACCATGCATGGACCGACAGGCCTGTCCGGCGTGCACCGTGACCCGTAAAAGGGGCAGTCGCGGGGCTGTGTCTTGCCCTGGATGACCTCGGCGCACATGCACCCATCCTGTTCCGTGTCGGTAAGAGGCGGCAGTTCGAATCGGCGCTCCGCGTCAAACCGGGCGAAATCATTATTTAAGCCCAGGCCGCTTAACGGAATGGTGCCCAGGCCCCGCCAAAGCGAGGTCACGGGGGAAAACACTTCCCGCATTATCGCGAGGGCCTTGACGTTTCCTTCATTTCGCACTGCGCGCCCGTAGGCGTTTTCGACTGTTCCCCGGCCTGAAGCAAGCTGCCTTACAATCATGAAGATGGCCGAAAGCAGATCGAGACCTTCAAAACCGGCGACCACCGCGGGCATATGCCAATTTTCCACGATGAATTGGTAGGGAGCAAGACCCAGAATCGCGGATACATGCCCGGGAAGAAGAAGCGCATCCAGGTCGCAGGCGGGATTACTGAGCAGTGCCAGAAGGGCCGGCGGCACCTGTTTGAAACAGGCATAGACCGAGAGATTGGCCAGTCCCGTCTTTTTCGCCCTTAGCAGGGTAGATGCCACGGCCGGTATGGTTGTCTCGAAGCCTATGCCGAGAAAGACCACCTCCCCGTCTGTTTCCGCGCAGAGAGCAATGAGATCCGCCGGGGAGTACACTATCCTTACCCTGCCTGTGCCGGTATATCCGGAAAGGGTCCTGCCCTTGTCATCCGGGACCTTTGCCATGTCCCCGAAGGTTGCTATATGAACCGATTTGTCGTTTTCGAGCAGTTCCAGCGAGTTGCCGATGAAGGATGCCGGAGTAACACATACGGGACATCCGGGGCCGGAAACGAGACGGATGTTCCGGGGCAGCAGTGAGTGAATGCCGTGTTTCCTCAAGGCGACGGTGTGAGTCCCGCAGACCTCCATGATGACGATTTCGCGGTCAATGCTTTTTGCGTAGCCGCTTATGCCCTTCGTAAAATCCGCCGCAAGTTTTCCTGTTTCTTCAAGGGAAGCGGTCTTCATGGCAGTCCGTCTACAGCGCCGTCCGTTACAAGGGCGGCCATCCGGATTCTTTCTTCCGCGTCCTCCCCTGTCAGGGTCTCGATTGCGAAACCCGCGTGAATAATCACATAATCGCCCTCGGAAGGCTTGTCGAGGAGAGAGACGTCCGCTTCCACGGTCAGACCCTGCCGGGCGACCAGGGCTTTTTCGTTTTCTAACAGTTTCTGAATCCGCATGGGTACAGCAAGGCACATGATGTATTCCTCCGGGAAAAGTATAACGCTTAAAGCGCCGTGCAGTAAACCTGCCCGAGGGCCAGACCGCCGTCATTGCAGGGTACTTTTGTATTGAGAAAAATGCTGAAGCCCCTCTTCTCGAGGGCCGGTACCGCCAGCTGCCTGAGAAGGGTGTTCTGAAAAACGCCGCCGGACAGTACCGCGGCTGTAATGCCGGTACATTCCCGGGACGCCTCCAGACCCTCTACCAGGGCCCGGGCAAAGGCTCTGTGTACAAGCCAGGCTGTGCGGCCGATGTTTTCCGCATGCCGGCTTTCCATAATCCTGAGAAAGAGGGGCAGGGGATCGAACATGAACTCCGCGCCCTGTTCCGCAAGGGATGGGCAGGGGGCGGTAAGCGGCAGCAGATCTTCCATATTTTTTATATTTTCATCAAGAGAGGGACTCATGCCCTGGTTACGCAGCCAGCGGTAAGCCTCGCTTTCCAGTTTTATGGGTCCTTCTCCTTCATAGTAAACATTGTCGACAATACCCAGAAGAGCTGCGGCAGCGTCGAAAAGTCTTCCCATCGAAGAGGAAAGGGGTGCATTCACCTTTTTAACGATTAAATCGCTGAGCAGCGCTGTTTCTCTCCCCTCCAGATTGAGCAGGCGGCCGAGCGCATCAGGCCCGGCTGATTCAAAGAGAAGCGAGAATGCCGCCCGTTTCGGGTGAAGCACGGCGGAATCGCCGCCCGGCAGCGGAAAGGGCTTGAAACTTCCAAGCCTCCGGAAACTGTCCCGCCGGGCCAGCAGAAATTCCCCGCCCCAGGATGTGCCGTCCGTGCCGTAGCCGGTACCGTCAAAGGCAGCTCCCAGGCTCTCTTCCAGTCCCTGTTCCGCCATGACCGAGAGGACATGGGCCCAGTGGTGCTGCACGCTTACCTTTGCAGGCCCCTGGAAATTACGGGCCCACTCGGAGGTGAAGTAGAGGGGGTGAAGATCCGAAACTATCCGTTCGGGCTGAATTTTGAACAGGCGGAGTGTTTCCCCTATACCCGCTTCAAAAGCCTGCCGGACGCTGTAATCATCGCAGTCGCCCATATAGGGGAGCATGCTCACGGCCGTTCCCTGGGCCAGGGCTGGCGCGTTTTTCAGGTCGCCGCCGACAGCCAGGGTCGATGCGGAAATCGGGTTTTTCAGCACCAGGCAGTCCGGAACGAATCCCCTCGATCTCCGGATTATCATCGGCGCTTCTCTTCGTTCGGCTGTCCGCAGGATAGAGTCGTCCGTCCGGAAGAGAATTTTACGGTCCGTGTAGAGGAAAAAATCCGCCACATCGGACAGCTTTTCCATTGCCTCACGGGGGTCCGTGATTATCGGTTCATTTTTCAGGTTGCCGCTTGTCATGATAAGGCTTTTGAAGGTTTGCCTTCCTTTGGGATGAAAGAAAAGAAGAAGATGAAGCGGTGTATAGGGCAGCATTATTCCGAGAGTATCCGTGTCCGAAACAAGATGATAAAAAGACGGAATGCCTGCGCGTTTCGGCAGCAGGAGAATGGGGGAAAGGGGTGATAGAAGCGATTGTCGTTCCACTTCGGTGAGCAGACATATTTCCCCTGCCGTATCTATATCGCGTACCATGAGGGCAAAAGGTTTCGTTCTCCTTGCCTTGTCCTTTCGAAGCCTGTCAATCGTTCCCGGGACCGAAGGATCAGCCGCCAGGTGAAAACCTCCCATACCCTGGATTGCGACGATTTTTCCGGCTGACAGGGCGCCGATGACCTCGGGCAGCGGATCATCCCGCAGAGGTTTCCCGCCGGCGGAATTCGGACCGGCAGGGACCAGAAAGAGTCCGGGACCGCACCGGGCACAGGAATTGGTCTGCGAATGGAAGCGCCGGTCTTCCGGTTCGCGGTATTCGCGCAGGCATGAAGGGCACTGTTCGAATTCCGCCATGGATGTTTTTTCCCGATCGAAAGGTGTTTCGGAAGTAATTGTGTAACGCGGACCGCATTGCGTGCAGGTAATGAAGGGATAGAGATATCTCCTGTCCGAAGGATCCAGCAGTTCCTCGCGGCATTTTCCGCAGAGCGCGAGATCCGGCGGTATGGTCGGCAGCGTGTATTCCGATTCGGCGCTTTGCTCAATCCGGAAGCTTGACTCCTCCATGAGGGGAATGTTTGTCATTGTCATGTCATCAAGCCGTGCGGCGGAAGGCAGGTAATCCGGCAGGATGCGCCGGAATCGTATTATTGAGCAGGACGGTCCCTGGATTTCCGCCGTGACATGGGAACGCATATTTCTTACAAACCCTGTCAGTCCGCAGGCGGAGGCGCAGCGGAAGATTGAAGGGCGGAATCCGACGCCCTGCACCGTGCCGCGAAAGGTTATCCGTGTTCTTTCCATTGTATCTTCAGATTTCACTTGTGTTTTTCCGGGGCTTTCCATGAAGCCGTTTTTTTTCTATACTGTGCCCCATGCATGAGTGGGCGCTCGCTGAGTCTGTTGTTGAGTCCGTGCGTGAAGAATGTGAAAAAAACGGCGGCCGATCGGTCCTTTCCGTAAAACTTCTGTTCGGTGAACTCCAGAATATAGACAAGGATATTTTTTTCGAAGGTCTTTCCGAATTCCTCGCGGATCTTCCTTTCTCCGCGGATGTTTTTCATATTGAAACGGAACCTGTTCTCTTCGCCTGCAGGGCCTGCGAAAGGGAATGGGGTTTCGCCGATCTTAAGGAAAGCGGACCTGCTGAAAGCGAGCGGGAGGCCATCCATTTTATTCCGGAATCCGCCTGCGCCTACATAGCCTGCCCGTCCTGCGGGGTGAGGGATTTTTCCGTAAAAAAAGGCCGCGGTGTTACAATCGAAGCTATTGAGATTGAGCGGGATTGATCGCATGAGGGACCACCGCATCGGCATAATCGAAAAAAGGCTCAAGGGAATAAAACGCATTCTTCTTTTTACCGGTGCCAAGGGAGGAGTAGGGAAAAGCACCTGTACCGCAGTCTCCGCTCTGGTGCTCGCGAAACGCGGGTACGCCTGCGGTGTGCTCGATCTCGATTTCCAGGGCTCAAGTATCCACCTTCTTCTGGGAATGGAACCCGGTCTGCCCGACGAGGACCGCGGGATTCTGCCCCGAACGGCCGCACCGGGTGTTAGTCTGATGAGCATGTCTTTTTTTACCGGCGAGAGGGGGGTCCCGCTCCGGGGAGAGCATACAACCGAGGCCATCAAGGAACTGCTGGCTGTTACGCAGTGGCCGGATACGGATGTCCTTCTTATAGATATGCCCCCGGGCATGGGGGATGAAATTCTCGACATTTTAAGGTTTATACCGCGAAGTGAGCCCCTGGTGGTGCTGACACCCTCGGTTCTCTCCGTCAAGGTTGCATCGAGGTTCGCGCAATACATGAAGGACAGCGGAGTTTCCGCGAAAGGTGTCATCGTCAATATGGCTGCCGAAACTTCGGACTTTCGTCAGCTGCTGGCATCCGAACCGGCACTGGCAGCGCTGCCCCTGCTGGGGATCATTCCTCTCTGCGCAGGTTTGGATAAAAACACCGGTTCTCCCGATGGGCTGTTACAGAGCACCGTCGCCGGGAGCCTGGACGCGATTCTCTCCGCCGTCATTAAGCCTGAATCCGCGCTGAATCTCAAGAACCTTTGAGCCTTTTTTTCAGGGTCGTGAGCAGTACCTGTGTATCAATCGGTTTCTGAAAAACTCCATCGAGCCCCAGTTCCGTATAGTCGATACTGGAGGATAGGGCGTCGCCCACGGAAGACAGCATGTAGGTCGGCGCCTTGTTTCCGAGCAGTTTTAGCTCTTTCACAAAGTTTTTTCCCGCGTCTATCGATTCCATCATAAGATCGACGAGCATAAAATCCGGCTGGTGCTTTTTATACTGCTTCACGCCCTCTTCGGCGGATTCCGCCTCAATCATTGCATAACCGTTGTTTTCGAGCACCATGCGCAGCGAGTACAACACATCATCATCGTCATCTATTGCCAGAATAACATATTTTCCGTCTTTCATTCGAGCCTCCCTTAGGTAACAGCGTCGGTATCGATATAATTATGCAAAAAAGCCGTAAGGAATTGTTTGGCGGAACTCAGGTTCCGCCTGGCTTTTTCGCCCAAGCCTTCCGTAAAAGCATTGAATGAGTACCCCCTGATCCCGAGCAGGTAACCCTCCCGCTGCGCCGGGGACAGCCGGCGTGCCAATCCCAGGATGGTTTCCGGGTCCACTGAATGGCTCTCAATGCGTATTTCGTCCTGCGTCTCAAGCTTTGTAAAGGAGAAGGGTTCATCCCCCTCCGCAGCCGCGTCCGCGAAAATTACCACCTTGTGACGGCTGGCCGTTACGGCATCCTCCACCTGGAGCTGGTAATCCGCGTCAACAGTGAGTCCCGAAAACCCGTATTCCTCCATTTCCAGTGCAAGCGCGGGACCCAGGCCGTCATCCTCCCGCGCCGGATTTCCGTAACACAGGAGCAGAATCTCCGGGACTGAAGATGTGCTCAATCTTTGTACTTCCTGTCGAGCAGCGAACCGTCGCTGCCGTAAAGTTCGACCTTGAGCGGCATGCTCCCGATGGCGTGGGTGGCGCAGGAAAGGCAGGGATCGTAAGCCCTGATGGCGACCTCTATATGATTCAGAAGCCCTTCGGTTATTTCCTTGCCGGACAGGTACTGTTCCGCTACACCCTGCACCGCCTGGTTCATTGCCTCGTTGTTGTTGGTGGTCGACACGATAAGGTTGGCCATGATGATTTGATCATCCTTGTTGACCTTGTAGTGGTGGAACAGGGTGCCTCTCGGCGCCTCGATTACTCCCACTCCCTCATCCTGCCGCTTGCCTTTCACAACTAGGTCCTTGCCCTGCAGATCGCTGTCATGAAGAAGTTCTTTAATTTTCTCCGCGGCGTGCAGGAGTTCTATCATTCTCGCCCAGTGATAGGCCATGGTGATATTGTTGGTTTTTCCTTTTGTGACAGCAGCGAAATCCTTCCTTGCCTTTTCCGCTTCCGGTGTGTCGATGAAGTCGCAGGTGTTAAGGCGTGCCAGAGGACCGACCCTGTACCAGCCTTTTTCAGGACCTATGGACTTGATGAAGGGGAACTTCATGTAGGACCAGTTCTTCACTTCTTCCCCTATGTAGTCGTAATAGGTGCTGTAATCCTTGTCGTCTATTATCCGCTTGCCTTCATGGTTTACCGCCCTGAGCCTGCCGTGGTAAATATCCATGGCCCCGTCGTTACGCACAAGTGATAGATGGTTCGAGTCAAAAGACCCGAAACCTGCAAGGGTATCGATATGTTCGAGAGTGTAATCCTTCGCTATTTCCAGGGATCCGCGTGCCCATGTCATCATCTGTTCGATGTCTTTAAGCAGTTCGTCCCTTTCCGCGATGGAAAGGTTCTTGTTGACGCCGCCGGGAACAGCCCCTGTGCCGTGAATCTTTTTACCGGCTGTCATCCGTATTATTTCCTGTCCGTATTTACGCATCATGACGCCCTGTACGGCCAGTTCGGGAAATTTTTTCGCCACACCTATAACGTTCCTGATGGCGGGATCTGCATCGAACCCGAACAGGAGATCCGGTGAAACGAGATGGAAAAAATGGAGGGCGTGGGACTGGAAAAACTGGCCGTAACGCATAAGCCTCCGTACTTTTTCCGCAGTTGGGGTAAGTTCCTTTTCGCCCACTATAACATCCATTGCTTTTGCCGCGGCCAGGTGGTGGCTGACCGGACAGATGCCGCAGAGCCGCTGGACCAGGACAGGTGCTTCCCAGTAGGGTCTTCCCTGTATGAAACGTTCGAACCCCCGGAATTCTACTATGTGAAAACGGGCCTGCGTGATTTTGTTATTATCATCTATCAATAAAGTTACCTTGCCGTGACCTTCGACCCTGGTCACCGGATTGATTACTACACGCCGCTTGTTTTCGGTTGCTACAGCCATATCATTCTCCTTTTATCAATCATATTTAAGCAAGCCGTAGGGCAGATTGATCTGCTTTCCGGTCAACAGCGCAGTCAGCGCTTCCCAGATGGTGTCCGCCGGCGGGGGACACCCGGGAATGAAATAATCGATTTTAACGATTTCCTGATTCGGGTACACTCTGTCCAGCAGAAGAGGAAGTTCCGGATCCCGGGGTATGATTTTAGCCGGATTGTACACTGTTGGACCGTTAAGGTAGGCTTCGTTTAAGCATTCCTGCAGCGGAATGTTGTTCCTCATGGACGGAAGCCCTCCCATCATGGCGCATTCTCCGATGGAGATGAGAATGTCGCAGTTTTTCCGGAATTCCTTGAGTACGTGAACGTTTTCCTCGTTGGAACAGCCGCCTTCTATTATTCCGATGGCGCAGGGACCGGAAAATTCCTTTATATCGTCTACGGGAGAACGATCGAAATCGACAAGTTCGATGAGTTTGAGAATCCTGTCGTCTATGTCGAGTATCGACATGTGACAGCCGAAACAACCTGTAAGAAACGCGGTTGCAACTTTTGGTTTTGTCATGATCTGGCTCCTTTCTTTTCTATGTCGCTTCCGATTGGCTGCTTGTCATACAGGCGGCTGCCTATTGGAACTGCGTAGGCATCGCGTTTGCGGAGGATTGCGCCCACCGGACAGGACTCGATGACCTTATCCGCGGATCCGAGATTAGTTTCGGAAAGGCTCGTTTTCGCGTTGACGGCTATTTTGCGTTCCGATCCTCTTCCCACAAAGTCGAACACGTGTTTGCCGTCTAAGTCCCTGGAAGCGCGTACGCAGCGCGCGCAGAGAATGCAGCGGTTGCGGTCAATGAAAACATCCGGGTGGGTCGCGTCTATCTCCCGTTTCGGGAAGAAAAAGGGGAAAGACGGGGCCACGATCCCGAACCTGTAAGCCAGGGCCTGAAGTTCACAGTTTCCGCTTTTTTCACAGAGGGGACAAATATGGTTCCCTTCCACGAAAAGCATTTCAATAATAGTTTTCCTGATTTCCAGCAGTTTATCCGACTCGTTCTCGACGATAATGCCCGGTGTTGCAGGCTGGGTACATGCCGACTGGGGCCGGCCGTTGACCATTACCGTACAGACGCGGCACGCTCCCTGAGGAACAAGTCCTTTCATGGAGCATAAACGCGGTATGTAAATACCTGCGCTGTCCGCAGCGTCGAGAATGGTGTCTCCGGATTTTGCTTCTAATTCTTTTTCGTCTATGGTAAAAGTAAACATTTTGCTCATGTTCTTTTCCCCCCTTTAGTTAATTGCTGTAAAGTACAGAATGGCGGTCTGCAATACGCTCGGCATCGGCGAGGGCCCGACGGATGTCGAAACTCGGCACGTTTTTGTCTGTCCGCTTTTTTATGAGGCCCTCGTACACGTGTCTGAAGGACGCGAGGGAGGTGAGGACGGGATTGGGTGAAGTCTGTCCAAATCCGCAGCGGCTTGCAACTTTTATCGCCTGCCCGAGTTTTTCCAGGAGGGCGAGATCGTCCGGTTCCCCGTTACCCTTGAGTATTTTTCCCACATAATCGCGCAGCAGCACATGGCCAACACGGCAGGGGACACAGAACCCGCAGCTCTCATCCACGAAAAAATCCATGTAGGCGTGGACAACTTCCAGGATGTTTTTATGGCTCCCGAAAATCGTCAGGGCGCCGCCGGTCGCCAGGTGATCGTAGCAAATGCTCCCGCCGAACTGCTCCTTGCTGATCATCCTGCCCGAGGGGCCCCCTATCTGAACGGCGATCGGGTCTTCCGCCCCGGACTCCTTGAGTATCGTATCTACGGTGACGCCGAAGGGATATTCATACACACCCGGTCTCTGACAGTCGCCCGCGATGCTCAGGAGCTTGGTGCCTGAACTGCCGTGGGAACCCAGTTCCGCGAACCAGCCTGCACCCTTCTCCAATACTTGCAGGACGGAGACAAACGTTTCCACATTGTTTACTATTGAAGGAAACCCTTTGTATCCGTGCTGGACCGGGAAAGGCGGCCTGTTTTTCGGATCGCCGCGAAGCCCCTCGAGAGAGCTTATGAGGGCTGTCTCTTCGCCGCAGATGTAGGCTCCGGCGCCCAGCTGGATACGGATTTCGAAGTTGAAATTTTTACCGAGGATGTTTTTTCCTAAAAGCCCCTGGCTCCGCCGCTCTTCAAGCTGGCTTTGCAGGAAGTTGTATAGGTAGGCGTATTCGCCCCGCAGGTAAATTAATCCCGTTTCGGCGCCTACCGCGTACCCTGCTATGGTCATGCCTTCGAAAATACGATCCGGAAGTTCCGTGAGCAGGACCCTGTCCTTGAAGGTGCCCGGTTCTCCCTCGTCCGCGTTGCAGATAACAAGTTTTTCCTTTCCCTCGGCAGCCCGGGTGAATTCCCATTTCATGCCTGCGGGGAAACCAGCGCCGCCTCTTCCCCGAAGCCTAGCAGTTTTAACCTCGTTGATTACCTCCACGGGGCTCATGGCCATGGCTTTTTCGAGCCCCGTATTGGCCTTGTAGTCCGCAAAGATTACAGCGTCCTGGCGGCGTATATTGTTATATACCATGGATTTGACGAGAATGTGGGCATTGTTGCCGTCGCCGAGACGTTTTACCAGTTTTTTCGGATCCTCCGTGGCCTTCAACCCTGCGACGATTTCTCTCACCTTGTCGGAAGAGAGCAGGGTAAAGACTTCCTCGTTTATAAGGGCGGCGGGAGCCTGGTCGCACATGCCGATGCACGGTGTGTGTTCAAGGGTTATCATGCCGTCTGGAGTCGTTTCTCCAAACCCTATGCCCAGTTCCCTGGAAAAAGTGTCGGCAATGAGCTCTGCGCCGTTCATCTTGTCGATGATGTCATTGCATAACCGGATGACTATTTTCCCTTTCTGTTTTTTAGACAGAAAGGAATAGAAGGAAACAACGCTTTCAACTTCCACGCGCGCCACGGAGACACGCGCTGCTATGTCGTCGATTACATCGTCTGGGATACATCCATTTTCCCACTGTACGGTTCGGACAATGTCCATTAGCCTGTAGCGGTCGTTGCCGAAAGACGTACATGTCCTGTTAACCAATTCTTTTGTTTTTATGTCCATACATACCCCGCTTTATATTGTTTCATTAGATACATTGTATGCGTATGTTGTCAGGTTAGACATGTATCAAAGAGCAGGCGCTTTTAAATGCTAGGCGCCATGATTTATTATAGACGAATGTGCTAAAAAAGCAAGAACAAATTTAATAATTCTCTAAATAATTTATATAAAATATTTTTTGTCACAATAAAACTTCGGTTGGTACACTAAACATCGATTATTATGTTATAATGCGTTCATGGAAACTGAAGGCCGAAAGCGCAGGGATATATGGTTTGTGGAGACCATCAAGGAAAAGTGCCGCATGTGCTATACCTGTGTACGGGAATGCCCCGCGAAGGCTATTCGAATAGCGGAAGGGCAGGCGGAAATTATCAGGGAACGCTGTATCGGCTGCGGCAACTGTGTGCGGGTATGCAGTCAGAACGCCAAGGTAATTCGGAATACCATAGGAGAGGTTACGGCCCTGCTGAAGAGCGGAGCCAGTGTCTCTGCCTGCCTCGCTCCCAGTTTTCCTGCCGCGTTTCCAGACTTTGAATGGCGGAGGATTGTCGGCTCAGTCCGGGCAGCCGGTTTTCAGCTGGTCCATGAAGTCGCTTTCGGAGCGGACCTTATTGCGGCAGCATACCGGGAATTTCTTGAAAAAAATGCGGCTGACAGCTACATCGGTACAACCTGCCCGGCCCTGGTCAATTACATCGAATGTTAT
>SPDA01000639.1 GCA_004525155.1 Spirochaetales bacterium | reverse complement strand
TCAGGGGAGGCTGGACGGGGCTGGTCATCGATCAGCAGCCGTGGCTGCAGGGCTATCTTCCCATTCTGCAGATCTGCCTCTCCAAGGTGTACGGGTTCTCCGGTCTTCCCATAAACACGGGAGCAGGTTTCGTGGACAAGAGCAACGTGGAGGCTGTAGCACCTTTGGCGGAGAAAAACATACGCTGATGCCTGCTCGATAAATTTAAAAAGCAAGGTAATAATTCATGCAGATATTCAGGGCGCGGGACCGTGTTCCCGCGCCTGTTGTAAGCAGGAGTTGAGCCATGTCCAATTTTATACAAATGAAAAATATCTCCAAGACTTTCGGCGAAGTGTCCGTGCTCCGCGATGTGAACTTTGAAGTGGGCGACAACGAAATTGTAGGACTTCTCGGCGATAACGGCGCAGGCAAATCAACGCTGGTGAAAATTTTAACAGGTTACCATCAGCCGGATGCAGGCGGCGAGCTGTTCCTAAAAGATCGCCGGGTGGACCATCTGACAGTAGCAAAAGCCCGGGGTCTCGGCATCGAAGTCGTTTACCAGGAAAGGGCGCTTGCAGACCAGCAGTCACTGTGGCGGAACATCTTTATGGGCAGAGAGCTGAGCGGCCGCCTCGGCAGGCTCAACCTGCGTAAAATGAAGGAAGAAACACAGAAGCTCATGAAAACGCTCATGGGGTTCACGTCAACGGCCGTAACGGCGGATTCCGTGGTCAGGACGTTCTCCGGCGGAGAGCGCCAGGGGGTGGCTATAACCCGCGCCCTGTATTTCAACGCGGAACTCATCATCCTCGACGAACCGACCATGGGCCTTTCGCTTTCGGAAACGAAAAAATGCCTCGACTTCGTGGCGGGAATTAAGAGCGCGGGGAAATCCGCCATTTTTATTGACCACAATATTTTTCATGTGTACCCGGTGGCGGACAGGATTGTGGTCCTGGACAGAGGCAGGGTAGCCGGGCAGTTCCTGAAGAACGAATTGAGTCTGCAGGAACTCATCGACCGGCTGTACCTTGTGGCACAGACGGGCAGCCTCGAGGGCAACGGAGGAGTAAAGTGATGAATATATCGAACAACCAGGAACCTCTTCAGGCCGGACCGGCGCCGGTTAAAAGAATGTCCCGGCATCTTCGCAAATATTCCCTGCAGATAGGCATTGTGGGTGTGGCGCTTTTCATCTGGATTCTATTTGTCATCGGTTCGCCCAGGACCTTTCTCGGGAGTGACATTTACTACGCGTTTATGTCGACCACGCCCTTTTTCGCACTCATGGCCATTCCTTTAACCCTGGTGATTATTACCGGGGAGATCGATCTCTCCTTCCCATCCGTCATGGCCCTGGGGATGACCGCCTTCAGCGTCGTATTTCAGGCCACCGGAAGCGTGTGGCTGGGCTTTATCGCCTGTATCGCCGCGGGGGTGCTTGCGGGATATATCAACGGCGTCCTCATCGTCAAGATCGGTATTCCTTCCCTGGTGGCAACCATCGGTACCCAGTTTTTTTTCCGGGGCGTTGTCATGGTGGTTACCAACGGCCAGGGTCTTGGCATGACACAGGTCCGTGAAAACATTCTCTACCCGGCTATGGTGGGAAGAATCGGCGGACTTATCCCGGCGCAGTTTGTATGGACCATCGTGTTTGCCGCGGTGATTTGGTTTTTCTTAAACCGCCACAAGTTCGGCGCTCACGTGTACCTTACCGGGGACAATGTGGAGAGCGCGAGGCTCATGGGAGTCAATGTCGCAAAGATAAAGATCGTCACCTTCATGATCGTGGGAGCCGCAGCCGCTTTCGCGGGTTTCGTGGTGAGTGAGGAGGTGCTTTTCTTCTGGCCGACCCTGGGAGAAGGCTACATGCTCAACACTTTGGCCTCGGTGTTTTTAGGCGGTACGTCGGTCTTCGGCGGTTCGGGTACCATTTTCGGCACCTTCGTCGCCTGTTTTATTATCGGCGCCATCAACGCGGGCATCGTGGCGGCGGGGCTTACGGGGTTCTGGACGAGCCTTATCTACGGGCTCATTATCGTGGTTTCTGTTTCCATACAGACGCTGGTAGGCCGGCGGATTACGCGTTGAGATGATCGGCGCCGTATAACCCGTTTTAATTCTTCTCCCCGCGGATAAGCAGTATCGGTACGTCGCAGTTGTGTTTGAGCATTTTCGATACGCTGCCCAGAACGAAGTCGCCGAAGAATCTGTGGCCGTGGGT
>SPDA01000500.1 GCA_004525155.1 Spirochaetales bacterium | reverse complement strand
GCAAGATATTCAGGTTTTTCTTTTGTATGGTTCGCCATCCACTCGACATAGGTTTCTTTATTGTCGACCGGCGGAAGCTCCATGATCCCTGTAATGTCATAAACCACCTTTTCCTGGGACCGCTGAATGACTTCGCCGTAGGAACCGCCGTTCTGTACAAAAAGCTGGGCAATTTCCTCCGGCGTGGAAAGCGGTATAACGGAGGCTCTGGTACTGGTGAAAAACAGGATAATAAACAAGGCGGTAAAAATTATACAGGCGGCGGTGATGGCTGTCATCTTTGAGGCTTTTAAATTATCGGCATTCAGATTGTCCGGCTTTGCACGGAAAGCGCCCTGTTTCCCCTCCGGAAACCCGGTCCGCATATCCGATACGTAAAATCTGCCGCATTCATGGCAGACCCCCCCCAGGGGGACGTCATTGCCGCAAACCACACAGCTGGGCATAGGAAATCCTGCATTTACATTAATGAAATCCATTGAAAATGAAATAACAGGTTTTGTCAATGCATTGTTTTGACACGAAGGGCAATGTGTAGTAGAGTCTGTTTGAAAAAAACCCTAGAAACCGGGAGCAAAGCGCGGAAAGCGGTTATTGCTGCACTTTGCTCAATTATCTTAAATACAGGCAGGGTCTAATGAAAAGTCCGAATTATAAAATAGTGTCCTTGTTCTTTTTCTCCATAACCCTGATCGCCTACGAAATTTTCGTCATGCGCGTTTTTTCCGTCGGAAGCTGGTCGAATTTCGGTTCCCTCGTCATCAGCACTGCGCTCCTCGGGTTCGGAATCGCGGGTACCCTGCTTACTTTTATCATTACCCGGGTTACGAAAAACCCGAACAGCTGGATGAACGTTTCCGTTCTGCTCTTCATTCCGACCATGGCCCTCGGCTATATCCTGTCCCAGTATGTTCCCTTCAATCCCGTGTTCATCGGCTCCGACCCGCGGCAGTTTCTCTGGGTCGCGCTCTACTACGTGATATACGGCGTGCCTTTCTTTTTCGGCGCTCTTTTCATCGGCATCGCCTTCATTGTTCTTAGCAACAGAATTCACCGGCTGTATTTCTGGAACATGACGGGTTCCGGCCTGGGGGGGATCGTCATACTTCTGCTCATGTATTTGCTTCCTCCGGCGCGTCTCATCATACCCCTCATATTTCTCGCTTTTCTTGCAGCTTTTTTCTGTTCCCTGCGGAAAAATCCGGACACGGGAAGGTCCTTCATCACCTGGCCGCAGACAGTATCCCTTATCGCCCTCACCCTTGTGGCGCTGGCGGCGGTTTTTATTGCCGGCAATATCCGCATTTCGGAATACAAGGCCATAAGCTATGTACAGAAATATCCCGACGCGAAACTGGTGCACCACTCCTTCAGCCCCGCAGGGGAACTGCACGTCTATGCCAGTTCCTATTTTCATTTCGCGCCGGGTTTGAGCGATAACGCCATTGTCGATATCGACGAGATGCCCAGACAGGCTTTCTGGGGACTCTATGTGGATGGAAACGGCCCCATAGGCATTATGGGAAAGCTTATGCCGGAAGAAGAAAAATACTTCAACTACCTGCCCATGTCGGCACCCTACGGTCTTCTCAAGGAACCGAACATTCTCCTGGTCAATCTGGGCGGCGGGATAAGCGCCCAGGTGGGTCTGCATCACCAGGCGAAAAGCATTACCATAGTGGAGCAGGATCCGGAACTGGTAAGCCTTATACGAGACGACCCGGTAATAAACAAGTTCAACGCCAGCCTCCTTCAGGATCCCAAGATTAACACGATTGTCGGGGAACCGAGGGCCTACTGTGTCCGTCACGGCAACAGGTTCGACCTGGTGGAGATAAGCCTGGTTGACAGCATCGGTCTCTCCCAGACCGGAGGATACGCTATTTCGGAGGATTATACCTACACGAGGGAAGCGATCAGCGAATACATGGGGAGCCTCCGGAAAGGGGGCATACTCTCGATCACCGTCTGGAACCGTCTTAACCCGCCCCGGAACGTTCTCAAGCTTCTCTCCACGGTTGTGGAATCCCTGAGGATGCAGGGCGTGGAAAATCCCCGGAACAGAATTTTTGCTTTTGACCTCTTCCTTTCCACCGCGACGATTCTCGTAAAGAATTCGGATTTTACCGAAGAGGAAATCGGAAAGCTGAAATCCTTTACGGACAGGATGTCTTTCGATGTTTTCTATTACCCCGGTATGCCCGAAAGGCAGAAAGATTTCGCCGGAATAATCAATCAGTACAGAGAATATTTTGAAACGAATGCGCTCGCCTCCGCCGCGCCCCTTTCCGATTTTTCCTCGAGCGACATTTATTATTACGCGCTGAACATGCTGCTGCAGAACAAGGACAAGATCCTTTTCGATGAATATATTTTCGACATCAAGCCCATGGCCGATGTCCGCCCCTATTACAGCGCATATCTTAAATCCGGCAAACTGGGCATGTATCTCGATCAGCTCCAGGACGTTTCCGAGGAATGGGGTTACCTGGTGCTGCTCGGGATTCTGGTGGAATCCATAGTTTTCGGCCTCATCATCATACTGATGCCTGTCATCGGCAGATGGAAGGAGCTGTTCAGCGGACGGAAAGGCACCCTCGGCATCATCGTTTATTTCGCCTGCCTCGGCCTGGGCTACATGCTCATAGAGATTTTCCTCATACAGAAGCTCGTATTCTTTTTAAGCAATCCGATTTTTTCGGCATCGATTGTCATAACCTTCATGCTCATAATCTCGGGATTCGGAAGCATCGTCAGTTCCAGAATGAAAACGAAGCGG
>SPDA01000312.1 GCA_004525155.1 Spirochaetales bacterium | reverse complement strand
TCCGTTTCAGGTTGTATTCCCAGACGTTTTTGAAAGAACCTTCCGACCTGTAATTCCGCAGACAGAAAAAATCATGGCCGAACCGGATGAGGCTTATGTTCTTTTCCCTGAAAAGCCAGGGAAAATTTTTGGTCAGCAGCATGTTTTTGAAGGCATTGATACCGTATCCCGATGATTCACAGGTTTTAAGCTGCCGGAAAAAACGTCCGGCAGGAAGTGCGGACAGCGGTTCTCCCCACTGAATTGACAAGGGAAGGTCATACAGCGCGGCCTCCTCTTTCAGAAGTTGAAGGGAATCCCTTGAAGGAGTGGTAAACACAATCCCGTCCATCGGCTCCCGGTCGAGCAGTTCCGCCGTTTTTGCGCAGACCCAGCGTATTTCCTGCAGGCCGTTGGAGAATTCGCGAAGCTCCGGCGAAACGGAGCCGCCGAAATCCATCCGAGGAACGGATATGCCGGATTTGGGCAAATAAGGCTCGTACCTCCCGAAATCTTCCAGGATGCCGGTAAAAAAAATAATGTATGAGCGGGAATCGAGGGCGATCTCCGGATTGAAGCGTGAGGGTTCGAAAAGACGGTGAGTGTCTAGAAACTGCCTGTAGCGCAGATCAAGGGTCTTTAGATCCTTCATGAGCGGGACATCCATCTTTTTTACCAGGGGATGCTCGTACACAGGAAGGCTGTCCACGTAAAGCTGATTGAGTACCCTGCCGATGTAATCGGTGAAACCGGGGGATTGATCGCTGTACGGGACGGGAATCAGGGCTTCCAAAAAAGGGGTGTGAGCGTTCTGAGCGCAAACCTGGTCGGCGAACAGGAGCCTGTGGAACTTGTTGACCGGCTTCCGCCCTTCCCGGCGGACCTCGACCCTTTCCTTGAAGGAATCCCAGGAGATAAACCGGTCCGTCCTCACTGCCGATCTGCCGGACAGCAGCAGGATTTTTTTCCGCCAGAATGCCGCCGCGACTTCCGAAGGAAAAACAAACACGATGCCCGGGTCTTCCAGGGCTTTCAGCATGGTCTCAGTTAGGGATTTCATGGGCTTTGAATCAGTTTACTATGAGGATGATCTTCTTTTCAAGATTATGGTGGAAATATTATAAAATTAGTAATATATTTTCAGACAGGAGAGAGTGATTACATTGGTAAAAATGTTATTTTTGAGCCTGTTCATTTCAGAGTTCGGAACTCTATTTGTCTCCGGGGAGGCAGCATGAAGAAAGAAACGGCGATACTTGGGGGAGGCTGTTTCTGGTGCGTAGAGGCTGTATTTGAGAACAGACCGGGTATTCTATCCGCCGTGTCAGGATACGCCGGCGGGAAAAAAGTTAATCCTTCCTACGAGGAGGTTTGCACTGGTACTACAGGACACGCGGAAGTGGTCCGAATCGAGTATGATACCGCGGTTATTTCTTACGGGGAAGTTCTGGGTCTTTTCTTTAAGGCCCATGATCCGACATCCCTTAACCGGCAGGGCGCGGATACGGGCACCCAGTACAGATCAATCATTCTGTACTCGTCCCCGGAACAAAAAAAAGAAGCCGAGGCCGTCATAACGGAAACCCGGAAATATTTTTCCAGGCCCCTGGTTACTGAAGTAGCGGAACTCGACGCATTTTACGCGGCAGAGGATCATCACCAGGATTATTACGCGAAAAACCCGAACGGCGGATACTGCACTTTCGTAATCCGGCCCAAACTGAAGAAACTGGGACTGGAATAGACGTAAAGGTCATTAAAAAAGAATGTGAAATCCGACAGGCTCCTTGTCGAGTTCCTGCTGAAGCCAGAGGCAGAGTTCCATCCAGGCCAGGCAGGGGCTTTTCACCGATCCGGTTAAGGGAGAAAAAAGCCGGAGCATGAAGGCGGAGGCGTTGAGTTTTTCCAGGCAGATACGCCTGGAAGATTCCCTGCCCGTATCCTGGTAGTGAAGAAACCAGTAAAATCCATCCAGTAAAATTTTACGTGCTTTAAGTTCCTCCCTGTAATGCTCCGAAATTCTAAGATGATTGAATACGCTGCGGTTGAAGTTCGTAAAAATGCGGACAAATTCCTTATCGTACTTCTCCGCCCAGTACAGAATGGTGCGGATAATCTGCAGGTTGCGTTCCTGCAGGACCTGGTTCGAGCGTATTCTGTAGGAGTGCAGCCCGGATAGAAAGTACCTGTATAAACCCAGGTACAGGGAATTCTTGGCCTGAAAGCCGCCCTTCCAGCCTGTTTCACGTATCACCTTGAAAGGATCAAACGCCGCAGTCGGGCGTAGGGAACCTTTGCCTGCATTGTTTCTGAAGCGGCTGAAGGCCTCCTGGACCTTAATGAAGTCGGCCCCGTCCTTGCCCGTCAAATCCGGATGCGTGTTCTTGCAGAGAATGCGGTAAACGCTTAACAATTCCTCCCTGGAAAAACTGCCTGTTCCGGCGAGTTTCTGCATAATCGTTTCCAGAGAAGCGGCAGCCGGCATTTCAGTATTCTATTCCTTTCTGGGCTTTTATGCCCTTGTGAAAAGGATGCTTTTGTTCCACCATTTCAGTTACCAGGTCCGCGGCCTCAAGCAGGTCCGGATGCGCTTTTCTTCCGGTTATTATAACATGCATGGCGGGGTCCCGGTTCTGTAAGACCTCGAGTATATCCTCAACCGGCACAAAGCCGTAATTGATGATATAGGTCAGTTCGTCGAGTATGATTAAGCCGTAGTTTCCGGAACGTATGACCTCTTTCGCTTTTTCCCAGGCTTTTTGAGCTGCTTCCCTGTGCTCACTTTTGTCGGCATCATCGAAGATGAAACCTTTGCCGATGACAAAAAAATCAACAAGGTCCCGGAACCTTTCCACTGCTTTCAATTCCCCGTATTTCCAGCCGCCTTTTACGAACTGCACGACACATACATGAAGACCCTGGCCGACGGCCCGGAGCATGGTGCCGAAGGCCGCCGTTGATTTTCCCTTGCCGTTGCCCGTATTCACGATAAGAAGCCCTTTCTTCATAAGCCTACCATCTTGCCGAAAAGCCCAGGGCGATCGCTCCGGCTGCCAGCTCAATGACGGTTTTGTGTACCGGAGTCTCCGTGACCCTCGTATTCAGTTCGTCGAGAAACCGTGTAAACAGGCCGGCGTTACCGGAAACTGCGGCTGCAATCTGGGCCGCGTAGGAAACCGCCAGTTCCCTGAAACAGGCATCGGGCAGTACCCCGTAGGTGAGCAGCTCATATCCATGGACCAGTGCGGAAACAGCACCGTAGACCATGGGATCCGTCAAAACTTCCGCGGCATTGGCCTCGAAGACAGCCAGCGTACCCGGTTCCAGGTTTCTGCCGATTTGTTTAATCAGAGTATCGCCGGCCGGGCCGAACCGGGCGAGGAGTTTCCCGGCATGCCGCTGGGTGTCCGGGGTCAGGCAGTTCTGCAGCGCCAGCGATTCCTTTATACCCTGCTTGACGGCAAGAGCGATGATTTCCCCGAGCTTCGTATGATGTCCCGCATCCGTCAGAGCCTTTTTCCCTTCGAGCTGTGAGGCCAGGGCGATACTGTCCGTTCCCGTGCCCGTTGCCTGACCCGGACTGTACCGTGAGGACACGAGGAGTTCCTGCAGGGCAGCTGTTTTTGCCTCCGCTGCCGTGACAGCCGCCTGGATGTGGGCGCCCTGGGAAAGGGGCTGATTAACCGCAATCATGAGGTTGATGGTTCCCGCTTTTGTAAACTGCCCTTCCAGCTCCCTTAAAGGCGCGGGATCGCCGGCCCGTGCCGCATTGTTTTCAACTCCGGCTGTGCATACGGCAAGGACTTCCAGCTCACCGTCATTTTTCAATACAAGTGCGGCGTTATGCATGGCTGCTGCCGTAAAAAGCAGGGCTGTCGTAGACGGGTTAACCGGGATTGTCCCGCAGATGTAGTCATGGAAAGCAGCCGGGTCCGAACCGGCCAAATCATTTTCCTTTACCACATGGTCGTGGGGTTCACAGATCTGGCAGTTGATTACCGCAGAAAGATCCGATCTGCAGCCTCCGTTTATTTTACTGGAAGAGACGACAGTGTGAGGTTTCTGAAAAGAAAGTTT
>SPDA01000067.1 GCA_004525155.1 Spirochaetales bacterium | reverse complement strand
TAACAGTACACGGCGGAAAGCACGGTACCGGCAGCGTCGAAATGGGATACAGCTGCAAGCCTTGCGCCGTCATGAATTGTCAGCATGCCGCTGCCCGGGGTATTCGTGAAAAAGGACTCTGCATAGGTATCGAAGGAACCGGGGTCCTTATCCTTGAACCGTTCCTTGTGTTTCGCGTACAGGGCGAAACTTTCCCGCGACGGCCCTATCCCCGCAAAGGATACTGTCAGCTGCCTGTTTGCCGCGGCAAGCCTCCTGGCGGATGCGGTAGGAACCCAGGTATCGAGAGGCACACGCAGCGGTATGCACCGGTGACAGTCCCCGCAGACAGGCCTGAAAAAATAGTACCCGAAATGCCGGTACCCGTTTTCGAGCCACCTTTCGAGTTCTCCGGGCGAATAGGAAAAAGCGAAAAACTGCTCCGTCCGCGACGTTCTCTCAGGGAAGTAACCGCAGGCATAATCCGCTTCCCCGAGGCTTACAAGCGATTCCCCCATGGCTTGAAGCTGTTCAGAAACCGGCTACCGTGATGAGGCTGTGATCCTTGATGATGCGCAGTCCGTGTTCTATATCATCCACCTTGAAAATGACCACGGCCCTGTCCTTGTTCCGTTCGAGGGTCGCATACAGATATTCGATGTTGACCTTGTGTTCCTCGAAAATCTGCATCACCTTGTGCAGTCCGCCGGGGCTGTCCTCGACCTCCACGCCGATGACGTCGGTGGCCTTTGCCGTAAAACCGTTCCTCTCGAACACGTCGAGGGCTTTGCCCGTGTCATTAACGATGAGCCGCAGGATGCCGAAGTCCGCCGTGTCCGCGATGGTGATGGCCCTCAGGTTTATTCCCGCATCCGAAAGTATTTTCGTTACCTCCGCCAGCCTTCCCGCGGTGTTTTCCAGAAATACGGATATCTGTTTGACCGTCATTTCAACCTCCTTTATAATTGCCGTTTATCAATAATCCGCTTTGCCTTTCCTTCGCTTCTCGTAATGGATTTGGGCTCCACGAGTTTAACCAGGGCATGCACCCCCAGTTCCGACCGCAGCTCTGCCGTAATGCGCTGTTTAATCTCTTCCAGGTCCCGGGTTTCGTCGGAAAAAATGGATTCCTCGACTTCCACGTGAACTTCGATTTCATCCAGCCGCGTGGCACCCCTGTCAACCACGATCTGGTAATGAGGCTCCGTGCCTTCTATCCGCATGAGCACCTGCTCTATCTGGGACGGAAACACGTTAACGCCGCGGATAATGAGCATGTCGTCTGTTCTGCCTAGAAGTCTGTGCATCTGCACCGTCGTCCTGCCGCAGGCACAGGTCCCCCTGGTCAGGTAGGTTATGTCCCTGGTGCGGTAGCGCAGGAGGGGCGTTCCCTCCCTCATAAGGGTGGTAAATACCAGCTCTCCTTTTTCCCCTTCCGGCAGTACGGCGCCGGTTTCAGGATCGATTATTTCCGGGTAAAAATAGTCCTCGTTTACGTGAAGACCATCCTTGGCCTCGCACTCCGCGGCGACGCCGGGGCCGATAATCTCGGTAAGCCCGTAAATATCATGGGCGCTGATAAAAAGCTTTTTCTCGATTTCCAAGCGCATCCCTTCGCTCCAGGGTTCCGCCCCGAAGCATCCGGCCTTTACCTTGAGTTTCGAAAAATCTATGCCTTCCGCTGCTGCCTCTTCCGCCAGGTACAGGCTGTAGGAGGGGGTACAGGTAAGGATAGTGGTGCCGAAATCCCGCATGACCATGAGCTGCCGCTTGGTATTGCCCGCGGACACAGGTATGACATTGGCCCCTATAAGCCTCGCGCCATAATGCACGCCGAGTCCCCCGGTAAAGAGTCCGTACCCGTAGGCATTCTGCACCGTGTCCTTGTGGGTAGCGCCTGCCATGGCGAGAGTACGGGCCATGGCCTCCGACCAGAGCTGTATGTCTCCCCTGGTATAGGCTCCCACCACAGGCGTTCCCGTAGTCCCGGAAGAGGTGTGTATCTCAACGATGGCCGACTGCGGTACTGCCAGGAGTCCGTAAGGATAGGTACTGCGGAGTTCGTCCTTTGTGGTGAAAGGGAGCTTTCCGATATCTTCAAGGGTAACGATATGCTCGGGTTTTACCCCTGCCTTGTCGAGTTTCTGCCGGTAAAAAGGCACCTTGTCGTAAAGCCTGCCTGATAATTTTTGCAGATCGGCAAGCTGCCTGTCTCTCCTGATCGTATCCGCAGCCGCCTCATCCTTCGGGTTCCAAATCACCATATCCCTCCATTAATTCGTACTCTTGTTATATTTTATAACAGCTTCCTGTCCGAGCGCAAGTTTAAACTGCGGATTCGATAAAAACTTTTACGCCGTCCCGCGTGTAAGACCGCCGCACACAGGGCAGGCCGGGTCCCGGCTTATGGTCACTTCGTCAAACCGCGCCTCCTCGCCGTTAAAAATGAGGAGGCGGTTTTTCAGCACTGTTCCGCAGCCGGTCAGGTACTTGACCGCCTCCAGCGCTTCCAGCGACCCGATAACGCCCACCGGCGCGCCCAGCACGGGAAAAATCTCCGGCGGCGGCGCTTCCGGGAAAATACAGGCAAGGCAGGCGGTTTCCGGCGGCTGAAAGAAGCTGAGCTGTCCCGACATTCCGTAAATACCCGCGTGAATGAAGGGAAGGCTGTTTTTTACCGCGTAACGGTTCACCACATAACGTGTTTCAAAATTATCGAGGCAGTCTACGATAATATCCGCGCCTCCGACAAGTTCTCCGGCGTTTTCCTCTGTCAGGCGCCGGCTTATAAGGGTAAGGCTTACGTCGGGATTCAGGGCCGCCAATATTTCTGCGGCGGATTCGGTCTTAAGCATGTCCTGCCGGCTGTCGGCATGCAGAAACTGCCTGTTCAGGTTGGACAATTCCACCCTGCCGTCATCGCAGATGACCAGATGCCCGACACCGGCGCAGGCCAGGTATACGGACACCGGGCTGCCAAGTCCGCCGGCGCCGGCTATAAATACGGTGGAACCTTTAAGGCGTTCCTGCCCTTTTCCCCCGATTTCGGGCAGGAGAATCTGCCGCGTGTAACGTACTTTGTCCCGGTCTGTCAGCATTTCCGCCTCCTTTCAATCTCCCCAAAGTCTACACAAAAATCCGACCCGGGTATATAATATTCCCGCCATGCGTAAGATTTTTGTACTGCTGTTGTTGTCTGCGGCCGCATGTATTTTCGCGGAACCGGTCTATTACTGCTCCGAAGATACGGTCTGCCTAGGGTACGATACCCGCGGGACCGCTGTCTTTGTATACCTTAAAAATCAGAGTCCCTACGCGGGGGTTGTTACCACGGTAACCCTCGAAGGAACCCTCGCCAACATGAAATCCGACAAAGCCTTTCCCTTTACCGCGACCCTAACCGGGACCGTCCCGGTTCTCACGGCAGTTCTCGAAGCCGTGGACCCCTCCAAGGACTGGAATTATGAGGTTTATTTTTACTGGACTTTCGGCTCCATTAAAGCCGGACCGCCCCCGGAGCCCCTGCGCCTTCCCTTCAGGACCGGTGAATCCTACCGGGTGGGGCAGGGCTTCAACGGCAAGGCCACCCACTTCGGGGAGATCGCCTATGCCCTGGACTGGGACATGCCCGAGGGAACAGCCGTCACCGCCATGCGGGACGGGTACGTCATAAAGACCGTGGACGGCTTCACGGAAGGCGGGTATGCCGAGGAGTTTAAAAATAAATCGAATTTCATCATGGTTCAGCACGCAGACGGAACCGTGGCGGAATACCAGCACCTCAAAGCCGGGGGCCTGGCGGTTACGGCAGGTCAGCAGGTAAAGGCAGGGGATGTAATAGGTTATTCCGGCAACACCGGTTATTCGAGCAATCCGCACCTGCATGTACAGGTATCCCGCCCTCTTTCCGGCAGGCAGAATGAAAGTCTGCCCGTTATGTTCCGTACAAGTTTGAGTGACGGGGAGGTCCCCGTCGAATCCCGGGAGTATTTCCAGCCTGAAGACGGCAGAAGAGAGGCAAAACTGCCTGTGGGATACGAAAGTCTTGTTCTCTGCAGGAGCATACAAGACGACATGCCGCGGGACATTACCGGCACGTTTTCCGGGGAAGATACCATCAACGTATTTATTCCGATCCTGAAGCCGGATGTATATAATGTAAAAGTCGTGCTGTCCAAAGATGGAAACGGAAGCCCCCTTGTCTACCAGTGGAAAACGGGGAGCACCTGGCGCTACTGTTACGCGGCCCAGTATTTGAGGGAGATCGTGAACCCCGCCGGCGAATGGAAAGCGGACGTTTACATTGACGGCAGTCTCATAAAAAGCCAGGCTTTTTCCGTGCGGTGATTATTTGATCGGCTGATCGAGGAGCCGCTTCATGACGATACCCGCCCTTGCTCTATGGGAAACAAGGTTTTTTTCAGTCTCCGTCAGTTCCGCCATGGTCCTTCCGGTATCTTCCACCAGGAAGACCGGATCGTAACCGAAACCGCCGGATCCGGCCGGTTTAAACGCGATGCTGCCGTGAACGGTTTCCTGCACAATGTAAAACCGGTTGCTGTCCAGAACGAGGGCCATGGAACAGACAAAAAAGGCCGAACGGTCTTCGAAAGGCTCGAGGTTGTGAAGGAGCAGTCCGATTTTATCCCTGTCGGACAGGGGCTCCTCCCCGGCCGCGGACCCGTACCTGGCGCTGACTACACCCGGCATAAATCCAAGTGAAGGAACACAGATCCCCGAATCATCAGCAATGACCGGGCTCTTGACCGACGCGTACAGGGCCTTTGCCTTGCCGAGGGCGTTGTCGAGAAAACTGGCGTCTCCTTCCTCGAAGGAGAATGGAACACGCAGGTCCACCGGCAGACGAAGCGTATGAGGTTTGAGAATTTTCTCCAATTCCTTGAGCTTGTGCCTGCTTCCGGAGGCGAAGATAAGTTCCATCACTTATATCCTGATAAGGCCCACGTTATGTTCCGAGATAAAGACCGAGAAGTCATGATCGACGATGTCCCTGTAATCGAGAACCTGGGCAATGTAATCGAGCGTTCCTCTCGGGGTGCCGCCCGCTTCCACCCTGTTGGAACCGGCGTTATACATGGCCAGGGCAACAACATGATTCCCGCCGGTCTTGAGGCAGAACTGGAGGTAGCGGAGTCCGTTTTTCGCGTTGATGGAAGGATTGAAAAAATCCTGTTCCCCAAGCTGCGGGAAAGACAGTGAATTGAGCTGGAAAAGCCCCCTGTCCACGGAAGAATAATTTCTGTTCACCGCCAGAGGATAATACCTGCTCTCTGCCCAGGCGAGGGAGAAGGCCAGGCTTACAGGGACCTGATACTGGTCCGCGTACAGGAGAATGACATCGGATATTTTTTTATTACCCGTAAGCTGAGCGTAAAACCGCTGTACCACCTGCCTGGTCAATTGATTCCTGTACAGGGCAAGGCCTATGTCTTCCATTTCGCTTACGTGGACCGCGATATGCTGCACCCCGTTTTCGGAAAAAGTATCCGCGGGGGTTATTCCCATCTTTGCATCTTCCGAGATGTCCGGCGTCTGGGTGCAGGTAATGAGGAGCGGAATAAAGCAAAGCAATATGATACGTCTGATGATCAGCCTCCTGGGCGTTTTGTTAATATTGTGGTAATCAGTGGGTGAATATACACATATCTTAAATTTGCGTCAAGTTTACGCCGAAGACCCCAAACCTTGACACTCTCCATTCGGTATGATACTTTCCCGCCATATATCGAGAGTGAAGGAGCCAGCGATGAAAACCTGCTTTCTTTTCCCCGGACAGGGCGCCCAATACCCCGGCATGGGAAAAGATCTCTGGGAGGCAAGCGCCGGAGTCAAGGCGCTTTTCGATTCCGCGTCGGGAAGCATCAATGTGGACATGAAAAAACTTCTCTTTGAAGGGACCGAGGAAGAACTGAAAGCGACGGACAAAACCCAGATCGCCATAACCCTCATGAACCTTTCCTGCGCGCGCATGCTCAAAGAAAAAGGGCTGGAATCCGACGGGGCTGCAGGCTTCAGTCTGGGAGAATACAGCGCCCTCGTGGAAGCCGGCTGCCTCGGCATAAACGACGTGTTTCCCCTGGTCAAGGCAAGGGGCGATATAATGGAAAAGGTGGCTAAATCCCTCGACAGCGGCGACGGGCCTCCGGGCATGGCGGCGGTAATCGGGCTTACCTACGAGGCTCTCGTAAAAGCCCTGGGCGACGCCGGTATTTCCGGCCTGTACCCGGCAAACTACAACAGTCCCGTGCAGATAGTCGTATCGGGTACATCGCACGCCCTGCAGCAGGGCGAGGAAGTCCTTAAAAAAGCGGGCGCGAAACGTTATATAAGACTCAAGGTGTCCGCGCCGTTCCACAGCCCCCTGCTTGAACAGGCCCGGATCGAATTCTCCGGGGTGCTCCATAAAACAGGTTTTCACGATCCGCAAAAACCGGTATACTCCAATGTAACCGGTAAAAAAATAACTTCCGCAGAAGAAGCCCGGGATTTGTGCATAAAGCAGATCACTTCCACTGTTTTATGGGTAGAGGAAGAACAAACCCTGGTAAAGGATGGATATGTCCGATGTGTGGAAGCGGGGCCCGGGACAGTGTTGACCGGATTATGGAAGAATATCAGCGATTCCGTTCCCTGCCACCCGGCGGGAACTCTTGAGCAGATTAAAAACCTTTAAGGAGTACATAGAATGATGTTGGAAGGAAAAAAAGCCCTTATAACAGGCGGCGCCAGGGGAATAGGCAAGGAAATTGTCGTGCGGTTTCTTTCGGAAGGTTCGTCTGTTTATTTTATCGATATAAATCCCAGTGAATTCATGGATGAATACGAAAGCCTCGCCAAAAAAACCGGCGCGAAGGTCGTATTCAAACAGGGAAACGTCTCGGACGAGGAAAATATTACCGGCGTAGTGGAAGAAATCCTCACGGAGAGCGGCGGAATAGACATTCTGGTCAACAACGCGGGGATAACCAGGGACAATCTGCTTTTCCGCATGACCGGCAAGGAATGGAACGATGTAATATCGATAAACCTGTCCTCGGCTTTTTACATTTCCAAGATCGTGGCGCGCCAAATGGCCAAGCAGAAAAGCGGCTCCATCATCAATGTTGCGTCCATCGTGGGTGTTATTGGAAATGCGGGCCAGTCCAACTACAGTTCTTCCAAGGCCGGCCTCATCGGCTTGACCAAGAGCATGGCCAGGGAACTCGGTTCCAGGACCATACGCGTCAATGCAGTGGCGCCTGGTTTCATCCGTACGGCAATGACGGACAAGCTGAACGACGCCCAGAAACAGGCGCTTATGACCCAGATTCCTCTGGGCAGGCTGGGAGAAGCGGAAGAAGTCGCCAAGGTCATTCTGTTCCTCGCTTCGGATCTGGCTTCGTATGTTACAGGCCAGGTGGTACACATTACCGGCGGTATGGGAATGTAGGAGGTTTCCATGGAAAGGCGCGTAGTTATTACAGGAATGGGTGCGGTTACCCCCATCGGCAACAATGTCAAAGATTTCTGGCAGTCGATGAAGGAAGGAAGGTCAGGCATCGGCCCGAATACGAGAGTCAATATAGATAAGTATCCGTCGAAAGTAGCAGGCGAAGTGAAGGACTTCAACCCTGATAATATTATCGATAAGCGGGAGCTCCGGAAAATGGACAGGTACGCCCAGTTCTGCGTGGCGGCAAGCATAGAAGCAATGACCGACGCAAACTTCAAAGCCGATTCCCTTGACCCCGAACGCATCGGCGTCATTCTCGGCAACGGCATCGGGGGCCTTGAAAGTCTCGAAGACGCCTATCATTCCCTGTTCGAAAAGGGACGGGTGCCCGTCATGGTCGTTCCCAAGATGATAAGCAATATCGGACCGGCCCACGTGGCCATAACCTTCAACGCCCAGGGGCCCTGCTATTCCGTTGTAACGGCCTGCGCCTCGGCAACCGACGCCCTCGGCAACGCAGCAGACTGGATCCGCAAAGGAATCTGCGACGTGATGATAAGCGGCGGAGCGGAAGCCGCCATAGTGGAGCTTGCCATCGGCGGTTTCTGCGCAATTCAGGCTTTGAGTACCAGGTTCAACGACAACCCGCAGAAAGCCAGCCGCCCCTTTGACAAGGACAGGGACGGATTTGTGATGGGCGAAGGCGCGGGCATTCTTATATTGGAAGATTATGAACATGCGAAGAAACGCGGCGCCCGGATTTACGCGGAATTTGCGGGTTACGG
>SPDA01000315.1 GCA_004525155.1 Spirochaetales bacterium | reverse complement strand
GGTCTCAGTTTGGACAGCGGGAGATTTGCCGCGGGAGCTCCGTGGGGGGGGATTAGCGTGTATGATCTGCACACGCAGGCCGAACTGTTCCGGTTCCCTGACGAGCCCGCATACCTTAATTCCTTAGGGCTAAGCAGGGACGGTACGGCCATGGTAACCGCTTTCGGCAATTATGTGCGGGTACGCGACCTCCGTCCCCAGGCGTACAAGGTACCCCTTAATCATCGAACTCCTGTACTCGGGGTTCTTTCCAGCCCGGACGGAGCCCGGTTCATAACCCGTTCATCGGATGAGGTCCGGGTGTGGGACCCGGAAACCGGGGAAACTTCCCTCGTACTGCACACTCGAGCTCAGCAGGTACACATTTCGGCTGACGGACGGAATCTCACAGCAACATGTATGGGCGCCGGCGGTACAGGATACGAGAGCATCCGGAATTTACAGAACGGGCAGCTTGAGAGCCGGCGTGACTGCACAGACGCGGACGGCGCCGGGTCTACGCCTCTGCCGGAGACGGGCCCCTTCGAAATACGGGTGCTCGGCGGGGACTCAGCCGTATTTCTCCCGGGCGGGGACAAACCGCTGGCCTGGCTTCCTGAACGCGTGACCTCGGCTGTATGGGCCGGTCGAAGACTCTGCGCCGTCACGGAGGACGGGAATCTTATTTTTTACGAGCTGCGGGGAGGTCCGGAACTGCCGGTAGATCCGGAGACGTCGGTACCCCTTTCATGAAAGTGGCGTGCTTAGCGGGATGATCACGGTAAACACGGTCCTGCCCTCCGGGGTGGAGGAGGCGCCGATGTCCCATCCGTGGGAATGCAGAACCGATTTGACGATCGAAAGACCCAGACCGCTGCCCGGCGTGTTCCTCGCCTGGTCCCCCCTGTAGAAGGGCTCGAACAGGCTGGGAAGGTCTTTTTCCTTTATGGCCTCCCCTTCGTTTTCGAAACGCACTTCCACATTCGCGCCCTTCCATTCCGCGAAAAAACCCACATTTCCGCCGGGCCTGGAATACCGGATGGCGTTCTGCCCGATATTGTCGAAGGCCCGTAAGACCAGGTCTTCGTCCATGTTTACGTTCAAGTCCCCGGGCAGGGAAAGGGAGCTTTCATATACGAGATTATTAAGGCCCGCCTCCCCCTGGAAAATTCTGTCGTATTCTTCGAGGAATGATTGTAAGGGTACGGCGCGCAGTTCCGCCCGCCAGCCGTCCGTTTCCTTGTTTATGAAATTGATGAGCGAGGAAATCCTCGAATTGAGCAGCCCGGTTTTCTGCTCTATGATTGATAGATACTGGTCCAGCTTTTCCGGCGTCTCGGCGTAGCCGTCCCGTATGGCCGCGGTATACCCTTCAATTGAGGCGAGAGGGCTTTTCAAATCGTGGGATATGCTCATCATGAACCGCGATCGCCTGGCGTATTCCTCTTTGAGTTTCTCCTTCATGGCGTTGAAGGAATGAACGAGACTCGCAATCTGGTCACGTCCCCTCGGCTTGAGCTCGAAACTCAAATCCCCTTCAGCTATCCGCCGGGTAGCCGATTCGAGGGCGGACAGGGACCGGTTGATGGACCGCAGAATGAGGAAGGACATGGCGGTGGTGAAAAGGAATAGGCAGAATGGCAGAAGAAGGTTCAAGTATTTGTTTATCCTCCCGGGAAAGCCGCGCATCGTCCGTATAAAAAGGAGGCTGCCGGAGGTCCCGTCGGTAAATCTGATGGGAAGAACCTGAATGTTCCGTGCCCCGCCGTCCGGGACGGTTATGATGCTGTTCCGGAAATCTTCCCCGCCGGCGGCGCTGCCGGCGGCCGGAAAAAGGATGGCTCCCGATTCATCCGCCACGGAAATTGTCCAGGACCCTTCCAGGGAAGGCAGGTTTTCTTCAATCCTGTCCTTGTCGATATCCTGCTTTACCGCCTTTTCCACGAATTCAGCTCCCTGCATAAGAGAACGTACCGAAACCTGGCTGCCGCTTACGTAAAAATTTATGGATACGATGAGCACGATGGCAAGATAGGGTATTATGAGCACGCCGATTATCAGGAACATGAATTTGAGGCGGAGGCTCACCGTGCAGGTCCCTCTTCGAGAGTGTCCGGGTTGAAGCGGTATCCCTTGCCGTGGATGGTCTGCACGAAGAGGGGGTTTTGCGGATCCTCCTCGATTTTCGCGCGGATTCTCCGTATATAGACGGCAACCGATGCGAGGTCCCCGTATTCCTTCTGCCAGACTTCCCCGAAGATCTCCGCGGGAAGCATGGCTTTTCCAGCCCTTGTCACGAGAGACCTGAGCACCTCGAATTCTTTTGACGAAAGAACGATCCGCTCGCTTCCTTTAAACAGCACGTACCCTTCCGGGTCCATCGTGTACCCGCCGAAACGGTATACCTTCCTTGCCTGCAGGCGGTTTCTCCGCAGATGGGCGCGGACCCTTGCGACGAGGACCTTCGGGGCAAAAGGCTTTATCACGACTTCGTCGGCGCCGATTCCAAGCCCCAGCACCACGTCCTCGTCCGATTCCCTGGCCGATACGATAATGACGGGCGTATCGTTATTTTTCCTGAATGCCTGAAGAAATTCAAACCCGTCCATGCCGGGAAGATTGATGTCCAGTATTATCAGGTCGTACCGGTTTTTTCCGGCGAGATCGAGGCCGGTTTCTCCGTTCCCGGCGGAATCCGCCTGGATACCCTCTTTTTCGAGGTACATGCACACGAGTTCACAGAGATCGGTCTCATCCTCGATTATGAGTATCCTGGCGTTCATCCGCTAAAACGTGCCTCCCCCGAAGGAAAAGTCAAGGGAAACGCCGATGGTGTTTCCGTTCCTGCTCAGCTCCATGCCTTCGGTACCGTAGGTCATCGGCACTTTCAGGGCAAGGGTAATCTCATCTATTGGTTTCCAGGAGAGGGAAGGGGTTACCAAGCCCGAGAGGTCGTTGAAATTCTGCATCCAGAACACCGTGAAGGACACGCCCGATTTTCCGATATCCTGCAGACCGGTGCTCAAGGCCGCATAATGTCTGCCTGTGCTCATGAGGTCGGCAACCGCGAGAGACCCGTTCTGGATAAGGGCCCCGACCGCGGCCTGGTTGTCCGTCAGAATGGCTGAGTCGGCGTAGCCTTCGCCGTTGTAGTAGTACTGGCCTGCGGCCGAAAAATTAAAGGTGTTTTCATCGTTGCTGTACATGTACCTTGCGCCCGCCGTACCGGAAAAAAACACCCGGTCTTCATAGGTTGCGACGCCCAGGCCCAGGGGAGATTCCGTGTCTTCAATTACGAAGGTTCTTGCGGATCCGTAGCGGAGCACACCTTCTCCGAACAGGCTGATATCTCCTAGAGATGTGGACACCGTGGCCATGAACGACGGGGGTATGTCCGCCTGGTACAGGGCGCCGACGCCGAACTCTGCGGTGCCTGCAACGAATTCACCTTTTACCGCAACGCCGTACTTTTCCGGGAGCGTTATGTCTTTGGCGAGGAGATAGAGATAGAGGTTGTGAACATCAAAAGGAAAGTTGATCTTGAGAGAAACAGGCCCTTCAAGCTCGGCATCGGGGTTCTCGGGGTCCTTTTGTGTTATGTTGAGCAGGTTCGCCGGGCTGAAAAAATACCCCACTCCCCAGTTCAGGGTCTGTTTACCTGCCCTGAAAAAGAGCCTGCTCTTCCAGTTGAAATCGCTGAACATTTCCGAAACGTGCAAAACATCGCTGAACTCGACTCCCGAGGAGGCGTCGAAGGGATAGGATACCCCGGTTTTCAGGAACACCCTGAAATTTTCCGACGGCCTGGCATCCACGAAAACATCCGCGCCAAGGGTTATTCCCGCGGATGCCAGATCGTACTCTGTGAGCTTCTCTATAAAGGTGTTTATGTCGTACCAGTTCCAGGCTGCGTTCGCTGCGAAGGAATACCGCCCCCCGACAACCACCATATCTGATAAGAGGAGAGCTTTTTCAAGGTTCGGACCCGCTGCGGCGGAGGCGGAAGCGCTCGCGTCTGTGACGAGTCCCGATTCGCCGGAAGAGCCGCTGCCGC
>SPDA01000360.1 GCA_004525155.1 Spirochaetales bacterium | reverse complement strand
TCCTCCCAGGAAAAACGCTTCTGCATGGCCCGTTTGCGCATGGCATTGATATGCTTCTTTTTATTATACCAGGCCCAGACAGCCCATCCGGCTACGTCGTAGATGGCTCCGGGCGTGAGATCGTCAAACATGAAGCCGGTTCCCCCGCCGATAGTTTCGTTGTAGTTCTCAACCGTGTCCGCCAGGCCGCCGGTCCTGCGCACGATGGGCAGGGTGCCGTAGCGCATGGAATACATCTGGTTAAGCCCGCAGGGTTCGTACTTGCTCGGCATCAGAAAAAAATCGGAACCGGCTTCTATCAGGTGGGCAAGACGGTTGTCGTGACCGATAAAGACTTTCAGGTTCGGCAGTTTCGAGGAGAGGACCTTCAGTTCAGCTTCACACCAGGCTTCACCGGTGCCGAGCACGGCAAATTGAAGATCCAGGTCCCTGCAGATGTCGTAAAGCCTTCCGTAAAGGGGATAGCAGAGGGCGCCTATTCCTTTTTGATCCGCCAGCCGGGTAACCATGCCCACCAGCGGCTTTTCCGGATTCTGGGTAAGACCCATTTCCTTCTGCAGCAGTTTCTTTACCTTGGCCTTGTTTGCCGGTTTCTCGAGGGAATAATTCCAGGTGATGTACGGATCCGTTTCCGGGTTCCATTCATGATAATCTATACCGTTCAGTATGCCGAAGAGGTCCGTGCTCCGGTAACGGAGGATGCCGTCCATGAGACAGCCGTAGGCCGCTGTCTGGATTTCCTTCGCATAGGTCGGAGAAACGGTAGTCAGGATGTCCGCGTTGAGAAGCCCCGTCTGGAGAAAATTCAATTTATCATAAAACTCGAAGCCGGACCCGTGAAAATGCTCCCAGCTCAATTGGGTGTGGTGAATATCCTGCTTGGAAAAAATGCCCTGGTACCCGATATTGTGAATTGTGAATACGGAAGCCGTGTCCTTGAATTGCGAATTTCTTTCCCAGGAGTACAGGTAAACGGGAACGAGTCCTGCGGGCCAGTCGTGACTGTGCATGATATCCGGAATCCATTCGAGCTTTTTACAAAGCTGGAAAGATGCCCTGCAGAGGAAGGCAAAACGGCGGATGTTGTCGCTGAATTCCTCCGATTCTTTCGGCCCGTAGATACCGGTTCTGCCGAAAAACCCCTCGTGTTCCAGAAAATAGACAGGCACCTCCGAATTCGGCAGCTTTGTTTCGTAGACCGCTGTCCATTCCTGGCCGAAACTTAAAGGCACGCCCAGGGGCCCTTCCACCGGCGTGAGACCGCTCCTGTCGATGGAGTAATACCTGGGGATTACGATTCTTACATCGAATCCCTGAAGGGAAAGCTGCCGGGACAGGGCGGAAACAACATCCGCAAGACCCCCGGTTTTCGCGAAGGGTACAGCCTCCGAAGCTATCATGAGAACCTTCAGCCGGTTTTTCTGCATACAGGATTACAGCACGGCAGGCCTTATCGGGTCAACGCGCTAGAGGTAGTACGAAATACGAAAATCGCCTTTTCTTTCAAATCCCATTTTTTCGTACAGGGTCAGGGCGGCGAGATTCTGATGTTTGACAAAGAGGGTTATTTTCATGCCTTTTGCAAGCAGGTCTTCCGTAAGAGTATGGACCACAAAGGAGGCTATCCCCCGGCTGCGGAAATCCTGCAGCGTATAGACTCCCCCCAGTTGAATGTATTCGTAGCCCATGGCATTGGTGCCGGCCTTTGAAACGGGTATTCCGTCATAAACCGCATAATAGATTATCTGCGATTCGAGCTGCTTCCTGAAATGGGTGAGACTGGCGGTGCGGTTGAAACGGTCCGGGGAAAGGAGGACCTCCTCTTTTTCGTATCCCTCCTGAAGAGGGTGCAGTAAGCGCGCCATTCTGCCGGATTGAATCCAGCCGGAAGCGAGATGAACGGACAGCTTCCCGGAATCGGGAGAAGGAATGTCCCGCAGATTTCCCGAAATGCAGTAGGTGTAATAGTCGATCGTGTGGGGAGTTTGACTGAAGATGCCCTCGGCAATCCGGACGTCCCGGTTCAGGCCCATAACGAGAAATATTTTTTTCCCGGTTTTCGAAATCCCGGCCTGGATTTCCTGAAGGTCCTCTGCGTCCGGGTTGTAATCAGATTCGAATACGGGAAACAGGTGGCCCCCCCGCATCAGGACCAGTACTCCGGAGAGATGCCCCGTCGAATCGCGGGAAGCGGCGAGAATGACGGTATCCCTGAAAAAACCGGGGCGCGCCAGTTCTCTTTTAAGGTAGGCCGTAAGGCTGGTACAGAAAGCCTCCCTCGGCAGAAGAAAATCCAGCAGCCGGTCCTGATCGGACTTTTTAAGTATTGTCCAGGCCATTATGGAAAGGGCGGCATGGTAAAAGGCGGCCTGCCTTCGGATTTAAAATCGCCCATGATAACGGCGAATCCTGCCTGAAAGGATTCGATCCCCGTGCCGTAAACGGCTATAGCGGTCGATACCCAGGGCACTTCCCTTAAATATACAGGGGTCAGGACGGAGAGAACTATGACACGGCCGCCCAGCTCCTTCAATCCCTTCAAAATCTGAAGGCTTCTCGGGTTCGCGAGACAGAAAACGACAGTATCGTAATCCTTCGCCCTGTTTTTGACGCGCTGTACCTCGTCCTTGTCCGCCGAGTAGAAAGGATTGTAGTTTATGGACAGGCTGTCCGCCCAGGGTATCCGTGTTTTCCCGGTTTTTAGAAAATCGTCATACTGGCCGACGAGAAGGACTTTTTTCTCTTTTCGGGGAGAGAAGGGCAGCCCTTCGTCCCTGAAAACGGTGGCGCTTCTGCCTGCCAGAGAAAGAAAATAATCCTTGCCTTCCCTGTCCGGAATCAGGTTCTTGAGATTAGCCGCATCCGGATAGAGGGGAACCCCGCCTGGCTTTTTAATCCACTTCAGTTTGGCTTCGAGAATCCGCAGTACGCTCTGCCTGACGGAGGTTTTAAACACGGGGTCCTCCCTGACGGCACGGAGAAGGGTTTTCCGGATAAGTTCATGGGTTTCCGGACCCCGCGAGATCATGACCATATCGTTTCCCGCCTTCAGGGCTGCCAGGGCAATTTCGCCCTGATCGAGTCCGTCAATCATGACCCCTTCCATCTGCAGATCGTCGGTTATGATGATGCCGCCGAAATTCAGTTTTTCCCTGAGCACTCCGGTCAGCATCCGGGGAGAGAGGGATGCGGGCTTGCTGTCTCCGGTTATGACGGGATAGGCAATGTGGCCGCTCATTATCGCCGGCAGTCCCTCCCGTATCAGGAAACGGTAGGGAACAAGTTCACTGTCCCACAGCGTGGCAAAGTCTGTTGAAATGACGGGCAGGCCGGTGTGGGAGTCCATGTCCGTATTGCCGTGGCCGGGAAAGTGCTTTGCGGTGCAGATTATCCCCGCGTCCGCCAAACCGTGGAAGAATGCCACCGCCAGGCTGGCTGCCTGCACGGGATTGTCGGAAAAGGCCCGCGGCCCTATCACATGAGCATACGGATTGAGGTACAGGTCCACAGTCGGGGCGAAATTCATATTTATACCCATGGCGTGAAGCTCCCGGCCTATGAAAAAGCCGGAATAATACCCGTCCGCGGGAAGGTTCGATGCGCCTATGGCCATGTTGCCGGCGGTAAC
>SPDA01000451.1 GCA_004525155.1 Spirochaetales bacterium | reverse complement strand
GTGCGCGGCTTCCTCAGCGGAAATACATAAGCGACAGTACGGTAACCGTAACCGCCATGTAAATGACGGTAAGCGGCGTCCCCACGCGCATGAAGTCTTTGAAGGAATAGCCTCCGGGGCCGTAAACCATCAGGTTGGTCTGGTAGCCTATCGGTGTCATGAAGTTTGCTGCCGCGGCGAAGGACACGGCAAGGACGAAAGGCACGGGATTCACGCCGAGTTCCAGGGCAGTGGTCATGGCAATGGGAAAGATGACGGCCACCGCTGCCTTGTTGGTTATGTAGGCAGCCAGCACCGCGGTAATCAGATAGACGCCGAAAAGTATGCCCGGAAGCCCCAGGGGCCTGAAGAGGGATATGAATCCCGACGCTATAAGCTCCGCCGCGCCGGTGTTGACCATGGCTTTCCCTAAGGCAAGGGACAGGGCGATTAAGATGTAGAGCTTGTAATCGATACCGCGCACTATATCCTTGGGCGCCGCCACTTTCAGAAAACTGAGCACGATAATGAGCACCAGCAGCGACAGCACCAGGGGCACCAGCTTCAGGGCGGACAGGGTTATGGCAGCCGCGGTGCCGATGAGCATGACGGTAATTTTCCAGGGCTCAAAGCGGTTTATATCCTTGGCCCTGGAGATGAAATAGAAATCCTGGGTGTCCGCTCCGCGCTGGGCGAGGTCCGGCCCTGCGTAGAGAAGCAGGACGTCCCCTGCGCGGAACCGTGTTTCACCGAGTTTGCCGGACACCCTTTCCCCGTTGCGGTGTATGGCCACGATGGAGGCGTCGAATTTCGAGGTGAATTCTGTTTCCCGGGCGGTCTTGCCTATAAGGAGTGAATTGTGGGACACCACTATCTCCGCCACTTCCAGGTGGGTTCTCCGGGAATAACGCCTGGCAGCCGGAAAGCTCAAATCCGCATGCTGTTCGATCATGGTGGTAACTGCTGAAAAATCACCGGTAAACAGAAGCACGTCCCCTGCCTCCAGTGCTGTGTCCGGCTGTACAGGCGTAATGCTGACGTCCTCCCGCACAATCTCGGCGAGATAGACGCCTTTGCTGCCCGAGAAACCGGCTGCCTCCACTGTCGTAGCGATAAGGGAGGAGCCTGCCACAACCTGCGCCTCGAGGATATATTCGCGCTCGTTAACGGCAAACTGTTCGAGGATATCCTTTTTTGAAGGCAGAAGCCTGTATCCGAGGGTGACCATAAAGAGCGTGCCGATGATAAGCATCGCCCCGCCCGCGGGCAGGAAGGAAAACATTTCCAGACCCCTGCCGTTCGGGAGGATGCCCTGTTCCACCACCATGCTGTTGACAATGAGGTTCGTGGAGGTGCCGATGAGGGTCGCGCAGCCCCCCAGGATGGCCGCGTAACTCAAGGGGATGAGGAGCCTGGAAGGGGAAATCGAGTTTTTTCTGCTCCAGGAGTGGACGTAGGGCATCATGACTGCCACCAGGGGGGTATTGTTCATAAATGCCGAAAACACGGCCACCAGCCCCATCATTCTGCCTAAGAATCCTTTATAATCCAGGGAAGCCGAAAAAATCCTGTCGAATACCCGCTGGATTACCCTGGTCTTGCGGATGATGTCCCCCAGGAGCAGCAGCAGGATGATGACGACCAGCTGTTCGTTACCGAAGCCCGAAAGTATTTCCGAAGGCTTGAGAATGCCTGTAAGACCCAGCACCACCACTGCCATGATAAAGGTGAGCACCGGACCGAACAGTTCCCTGTAGAGGGAAATGAGGATGAACACGAGCAGGGTGAAGACCAGTATCATCTGCCAGGTAATCATGGGGTAATTATATAGAAATTGTCGGGAATGGCAACAGAATTTATGAAACAATTTATCCGTCGGCCCCCGGTTCCGGCGGCATGGCTTAAAAAATATTTTATCCCTTGACAAATACTGAAACCGGTTCCTATAGTTGATGTATGCATGCCTTTGGTACAAATAACAAATATATTGAGGAGGGAAACCATGGCAAGACCGGTAACATTGTTCACAGGCCAGTGGGCCGATTTGACGTTTGAGGAGATCTGTAAGAAAGCCAGCTCCTGGGGATACGATGGGCTGGAGATAGCCTGCTGGGGCGATCATATGGATGTGCGCAAAGCGGCAACGGACGATGCCTATATAGCGGAACGGAAGGCCATCTTGAAAAAGTACAACCTCGGCTGCTGGGCCTTGGGTACGCATCTCGCCGGACAGTGCGTGGGTGATCTCTACGATCCGAGGAACGACGCCTTCGCGCCTCCCCATGTAAAGGGCAAACCGGAAGAAATTCGGAAGTGGGCAATCGAGGAAATGAAATTTTCCGCGAAAGCAGCTGGCAGAATGGGGTGTTACGCGGCAACCGGTTTCCTGGGTTCGGCAGTATGGAAGTACTGGTACTCCTTTCCGCCCACAACGGAAGAGATGATAGAGGGAGCTTTCCAGGAGATAAAGAAACTCTGGAGCCCCATCTTTGACGAGTTCGATGCCAACAAGGTGAAGTTCGCCCTCGAAGTGCATCCCACGGAGATCGCCTTCGACCTGTATACCACGGAACGGTTATTCAAAACTTTCGCAAGAAGGCCGACCCTCGGGCTCAATTTCGATCCCTCCCACCTTCTCTGGCAGGGTGTGAATCCCGCATTATTCGTCCGCGAATTTGCCGACAGAATCTACCATGTGCATATGAAGGATGCGGCTGTGACTCTGGACGGCAAAGCCGGCATTCTCGGGTCGCACCTGCCTTTCGGCGATCCCCGGCGGGGCTGGAATTTCCGATCCCTGGGCCATGGTACCGTCAACTTCGAAGAAATCATCCGCGAGCTCAACTCCGCGAAGTACAGCGGCCCCCTCTCCGTGGAATGGGAAGATAACGGCATGGACCGCGAATTCGGCGCTAAGGAATCCGCGGACTTCGTCAAAAAAATTAATTTTTCTCCCTCGGACATTTCCTTTGACGGGGACATGAAGAAATAACCGCAGTATAAGCGGGGCGGCATCGCATACAGGCGCCTAAAAGCGATTGAAAAAACTG
>SPDA01000095.1 GCA_004525155.1 Spirochaetales bacterium | reverse complement strand
TTTCAGGGACGCAGAAATTACCCCGGACTGGTCGTAGACAGGAGTTATGGACAGATTCCCGCTGTAGATTTTCCGGACTGCGTCGAGTTCTTCCCTTACCCCGGCGGCAAGCCGTACGGGGCTGTAGCCTTTCTGGCCGTGGACGGTGAGACCGATTCCCTCCTCCGCATCAACAAGGAAACAGGATTCCTGGTCCCGCAGGGCAAGCCTGACTTCCGCCAGGTCTCCCAGGGGAATCAGGGACCCGTCAGGAAGGGGAATGAGGAGACCGGCAAGGGCTGCCGCATCACTTATCCTGCCGTCAGTTTTCACAATGTACTGCACAGTTCCTTCCTTCAGGATTCCCGCAGGCATGGAAACTGCCGAAGCCGTAAGCACGGAAGAAATATAACCAAGGCTGACGCCAGCCGACACCGCCCTTTGCTGGTCTACAAGCACCTGCATTTCCTCTTCCACACCGCCGGACAGGCCGACCATACCCACTCCCTCCACCTGCTGAAGCCTCGTCTTTATCTCCAGCTCACAGAGCCGCCGGGCAGCAGCCAGATCTCCTTTTAAGGGAAAGATTCCGAAACACAGCACCGGCTTGTCTCCCGGGTCCACGGGCAGAATCGCCGGTTTTTCCGCCCCCGCCGGCAGCAAGGCGTAGGCAGCGTCGAGAAGTTCCCTGGTTTCCGCTGCAGCAAGAACCATGTCCCGGCCCCATTGAAATTCGAGAGTGAGGATGGAAGAACCCTGCCTCGACAGGGAGGAGATATGCCTGATTCCCCTGAGCGATGACAAAGTGTCCTCCAGCGGTATGCTGATTAGTTCCCTCACCTCTGCGGGCGGCATTCCGGGATAGGCTGCCGAAATGAGCAGCTTCGGCACGGGAATATCCGGCAGAAATGCCTGATCCATGGAAAGACCCGCCATAACGCCGAAGATCGCCAGGCCGAGATAGAGCATGATGGTAGTAACGGGTCTGTTCAGGCAGAAGGACACAAGGTTCCGCATGTCTAGGAAGTGACCTCGTTCAGGATGAAAAACCAGTCCTCTGAGAGATGGTTTCCCAGGGTGTCTGAAAAATCCGATGCCAGTTTTAAAATGACAAGCCCGGGGGCCGGGTCGTCCAGGATGCGCACCCAAACCCGTGCAACTGATTCGCCGGGTGCCGCGGCGGGCTGCTGTCCTGAGAAAATACCCTCCTCGAGGGCAACCGGTGTTAAGGCCGCGCAGCTGTTCTCCGTTGTTATTGAAAAGTTTTCCATGAAAGCCGCCGCGTCCAGCCCGGCTCCTTCGGCAAAGACAAAGTGAACATCGAAAAAACCTGTGGTAAATCCGGCCGCGTGAGGTTCATAACTTTCAAGACTCAGGGTTCCGAAGGAAAAGAGCGGTACCGTTTCGGGCGGCGAGGCTCCCGGATACTGCAGAAAGCGCACCGCTGTAATGGAAGGCGGCCGGGAGGAAGTCCCGTTGGTGCGGAACCGGTACACGGCGTCCTCAAGAAGACATAAGCCTCCTGTATCGGGCAGACCTTTAAGCAGGCTAACGCTGTACACAGTGTCCCATGCCAGAGGTTCTTCGAAGGTAATATCGAAACGGTCTGTCGTTTCTCCAGTTCCCGTTTCAAGGGCAAACCGGGCCGTCGGGTCGACGCGAACATACCGGTCAAGTCCTCCGGCAGGGACAGATTCACTGAGCGTTACCCGCAAATCCCAGACGCTTTCCCATTCTTCCTTCACGAGCATGATGTTGTCTCCAGGCAGATCCGGATCGATAAAAACCCTCCCTGCCGTGTCCTCGACCAGGAGAACCCGCGGAGGCTCCAGGTCGGTACCCACCCGGAAAAAGCTGCTGAAATCCTCCCCCAGACTGTTGCCCGCCGGGTCCATCAGGGAGCCGGAAATAACCACCCTGTAATCCGCGGCTTTAGTATAGCCTTCGGAGGGTGAAAATCTGCAAACACTGTCTCCCTCATCCCAGTCGAGGAAACCCGGAACATGCGGACTCAGGCTGAAAGACTGGTACAGGCTGAGCTTGTCCACTGCTTCGGAAAACACTAAAACCACGGGCGTGTACACATCCGGGACCGCGGTCCCGGGGGACGGGGATACGGACAGTACACGGGGCCGGTCCCTGTCCGGCGAAGTGTAAAAACTATGATAAAAGGCTTTGTCCAGATCGCTTCCGAAGGCATCTTCCGCATTTTCCGAGAGCTTCATCTCATACACCCCGGGGAGAGACAATCCCTCATCCGGCAGGAAAGTCATGGTTTTCTTCTCCCAGGTAAATCTGCCGCTCAAGGGTACCCCCCCGCGTAAAAGGGAAAAGGCCTCCTCGACAGAGGTCTCGTTCATGGGTTCGGCAAATCCCAGGCTTACAACGCAGTTCCTTGCATCTGAAACCAGTTCCTCCTGGGGGGACCAGATAGTTACAGAGGCGGGGGCCGGATTAAAGAGCCGGCAGGATAAAAAGAAACAGGCAGCAGGAAGAAGTCGGGCGGAAAAAAAGATACCGGGCAGGTTCATTCCTGAGCCTCCAGGAGGATCCGCACATCCTCCCTGAGCCAGGACCCGTTCCTGTTTTCTGAAAATTCCCTACCCCCCGGGATGAAGAGCCTGTACAATTTTTTTTCCGCGGCCGGTTTGAGCGGCGGGTCCGGAAGCTCGCTTTTTTTAAATCCTTCGTATTCAAGGGTAAGGCAGGTGTTGAAAAGACTCCAGACTGCGGATACCCGGGAAGGGTCCGGAAGGAAATCCGGAAAAAAGGCGCTTACCTGTATACGCCTGGTAAGGGCCTCTCTGTACGGTTCGTCATAAGGTTCGAGAAAATTAATGGACACCAGGAGGGACAGGTCCGGTTCAACGCCGCCGAAAAGTATGACGACCGGGTTCGGGGCGGCAAGATCCTCGGCAGTGATTTCAACCGGGTCTGTTTCCGGCCTGTCGTCCATGAAAAGGATGCTTTCCACAACCTGGGGCGGTATATCGGTTCTGAGGATTGTTGAAAAACCGGCCTTGCAATGGTTGCCTGCGAGATCCTTAAGTTCCCCATTAATAAGGATGAGGTACTCCGTGTCCATGACAAACTCGCCCTCGGGCAGGAATACGAATCTGCCCCTGCCGGGGTGCAGGAAACTTCCGTTCACAACAGGAGACAGGGAAAAAGCCGCAGCAAGACTGTCCAGGTCCACGTCTTCAGATAATTCCAGCAGCAGTGGGTCCTTCCTTCCCAGACCGGGAAGTTTTAACCAGGTTCCTGATGAATAAAACGCGGGACTTACAGACAACACGAGAGGCGGCTCCCTGTCCTCCTGCACCCTGAAACCGCCGGAACGTCCGGAGGCAAGGGTAATGCCCGAAGCATCTCCCGCACCGGTCCCGAGGCTCCAGGTATAAAGAGTGTTGCAATCCCAGGCCGGTTCCGGTGTCACGGTTACAACCCTGTCTTCTTCCGAGAACCTGAGGCTGTATCCGGATCTTGGGCTTACATCCAGCGCCTCCCGGAAATCAGCCCTATGAACGGCCCTGTTCAAAGTGAAGACAAGGGGAGTTCCCGGAGACGCGTCAGACCCGTTTTTCGGGGAAACGGCGATGATTTCAAGGGGACCCTCCGCGGAAACGGAGAAAAAAGGTATAACCCGCTGCACGCTGAAGGTACGGCCGTCGGCAGCCTGCAGACTGCCGGACAGGTACAGGACATACCGCCTGCCAGGATCGAGAGGCGGTACCGGAGTCATGTACATCCTCCCTCCATCCCAGCGGAAATCGATGGAGTGCTGTGAGGCGCCGCCCCTGACCGAAGCGCAGGACTCCGCGCTCCAGGTTTCAGGCTTAATCGAACATTCCGCCCAGATCTCCTCCCCCTCGCTCAGCACCTGGTCCCGGCTTTCCGGCCAGGTAACTATCCCCATATCAGCCAGGGAGATGATGCCGCAGGACCAGAAGCCGAAGACAGCGGGGAAGAAGAAGGCCGCGCGGTAAAACCGGCGGAGGAAACAGGTTTTGTTATTCAACCGACACACGTTCACCCTCCTTGAGCAGCAGCGACGGCTTATCAACGACGAGTTCGCCCTCCTTAAGTCCTTCGAGGATTACCATACCGCCGCTTGATTCGCCGCCCGTGACCACAGCCCGCCTGAAAACCCTTCCCCCGGCAGCGACAAACACAAAAGCCTTTCCCTCCGCCTTTTCTGTGAGACTTGTCAGGGGAAGTATAATCCGTTTCTCAGTTCTTCCATGAATGACGCGGACACGGACGAACATGCCCGGCTTTAGCTCGCCCCCCGGATTCTCCACCAGTGCTTTAACCATGAGATTTCCCGACTTGGGATCAATCATCGGAGATATAAAGACCACCCGTCCCGCTCTCTCCTCCCCGGGAACGGCCGGAAGGGAAATGAGAACATCCTGATCCTCCCGCACGAGCAGGGCTTGCTTTTCCTGTACCGGGAAAACGGCATAAAGCCGGTCATCCGCGAAAATTGTGAAAAGCAGGGTACCCGGGGTTATGCGTTCTCCTTCTTCGAGGTACCTCGCTCCAAGGACGCCCCTGCCGGGCGAGATGATTCGCAGTTCCCCGAGCAGCAGGTCCACTGATTCACGTTCCTGCCCGGCCGTATCGATCCCTGCCCGCGCCACGTCCACTTCCGCCTTCAGGGAAAGGCAGTTTAATTCCTTGAGGAGCTGCCTGCGGGCCGGACCGCTCGACGGTACTGCAAATCCCTTGTCCGTTATGTCCTTATCCCTGTAACCGATCCGCAGTATCTCGAGGTCCTTGAGGGTATTCTGGTAATCCGTCCTGGCAGCCTCGATGGAAAGTTTCAGTTTTAAAACCTGGTCCCCGGTGACACCGTCGACTGCAAGGAGCTGTTTCTTTTTCCCGAGGTCGACCTCAAGACTCCCGAGCTCGAGGCTTTTCTGACCGAGGGTGAGTTCGAGTTTTTCCGCGGACACAATCCGCGCCTCCGCCTGAAGCAGCCCTTCGTTGTACCTCGCCTCGGCAAGGTCCAGGCCCGCGCGCGCCTGGATCAGCGACGTATCTGCCTGTGCCGAACGGATGAGAAGCTGGGTGTTCTCTATTTCCGCAAGCAGCATACCCGGTTCAACCCTGCCGCCCTCATCTACGGGGAGGCTCTTCAAGATGCCTTCGACCGCCGGGGACAGGTCTGTTTTGGATATGAAACTCAAGCTGCCGAAACCGGACAGTTCCGGCGTCACATCCGAAATGCGGGCCTCAAAAACAGCGGCCTTGAGGGGTTCGCCGGGAAGACTCACAATCTGCCCGCCGGTTTGCCTGCTTTCACAGCCCGCCAGGAAAAGGGCTGAAAGAATTCCCGCTGCGCGGACAGCGGACCGCGGATGAATCCGCCTGACACCGGAATTCTTCATGGCGTGCTCCCGGAACCCGCCTCGGTGAAAGCCGTGAGTCCCCCGGCTGGAAGGCCTGCCAGTATTTCAAGTTCTCTCTCCAGGTCTTTAAGTCCTTTCACCTGTTCCACCAGGACAAGTTCCTGTTCCGAGAGATCCAGCTTTGCCTGAAGAAGAGGCAGGCTGCTGCGTTCCCCTATCCTTATCTGTTCCTGCAGGACCTGTATTTTTTTTAACGAAAGATCGAGAGCTGCCCTGGATAGGCTGCACTGACGTTTTCTGGCCTCATACAGCTTAATCGTTTTATATATGGAAAACTCGAGTGATTCCGCCGCCATTTCCGCCGCTGTCTGTTTTGCCTTAAGCGCCTGAAGCGAAGCTTTCAAATTGACAGGTCCCGTTACTTCCGGAAAGAGGGGGAGCGCAAGAGCGCCTCCTGCTGTCATCTGACCCCTGCCCCGTAAACCTGCGCTCAAGGTTGTTTCCGCAGGAAGGAGCGGCTCCGGTATTCCGAGAATGAAGCGTACAGAAAAACCGGCCTCCTGCAGGGGAAAGGCGTTTCCCTGGACAAAGGCGGAAGCCTCAATATTGAGGGAAGGAATGAGGGAGCGGCGGGAGAGTGTAAGCTCCTCCCCCGCCTTGCGTATATCCAGGTCCCTGACGGCAGCGTCCAGGCTCCGGCCTTTCGCAAGACGCGCAAGTTCCTCCGGTGAAACAGTTAAGACTTTCCCTTCATAGGCTGTATCAAAACTGCCGGTAAGTTCCACGTCCGCGTCAGCGCGAAGGGACAAGGCCTGTTTCAGGGAGAAAAGAAGCTCCCCGATAGAAATTTCCGTCTCGGCTGCTGAAATCCTGCGGGAACCGGTCTCGATTTCCGCTGCAAGAAGATCCAGTTCCGTGCCGAGATCCAAATCGTGCTCCAGCCTTGTTATGGCAAGCTGTTCCTCTGCAAGCGCAAGCCCCTTAAGCCTGATGCGGCAGGTCTCCTGCTCAGCCTGGATGCGGAGGAAGAGGGAACGGACGGTATCGGCAAGTTCTTCCGCGGTCCGGGAAAGCTGTTTTTCCATGATTTGCAGGGAGAGAACGGCAAGCTTCCTGCCGAGGTCCGCACGGCCGCCGTCATACAAGGGCTGACTCAAGGTCAGGGCCAATCTCTTTATTCTCGAGTCCGGGCCGCCGGTTACCAGGGTGTTGTCTGCCGATAGACTGATGCTTACCTGGGGAAGGTACTGTCTGATAAGTGCCTTCGCCCCTGCTGCGGAGGCCGCCAGATTTATCCGCCCGATTTCGAGATCTTTCGAACGGTTCAGAGCCGTCTTCAC
>SPDA01000129.1 GCA_004525155.1 Spirochaetales bacterium | reverse complement strand
GATATAGGCAGCATCAAGGCTAAAGTCCAGACTGCCGAAGGCATAAATCACGATTTCACCTTGAGAACTTCAACCTCCACTGCTGCAGTGCGCGGTACGGAGTTCGATTTTGACGGGTTTACACTTCAGGTGAGCGACGGCGTTGTAGCCCTTACTACTGCCGCCGGCAGGCAGGAACTGGTATCTGCCGGACAGATAAACGGCGGTGAGCTGGCGAGAATCGCGGGATTCACCGTTGTTCTTGCGGGGGACGAGGAAGGGGGCGCCGGAGGACAGAATACCGGTACCGTTGTGGTAACCTGGAATTAGGTGAGGTAAAGATATGAAAAAACAGACAATTTTATTGTTAATATCGATAATTGCGGGGGTTCTCCTGCTGGGTTCCTGTTACATGGCGCCGGTCGGCGGAGGGGATGTGATCGTACCCACCGAGATTCCGGACGTAAACGGCGACGGCGTGCCCGACGGCACGGTAACTGCGTCAAACGGAACAACCATTGTACGCGTTTATCTTAAATCCGCGGAAAACAGCCTTCTCCAGATGAACTCCGGGCTCATGTACGAGGAGGCGGTAGCCGGAGAGAGTGTTACGGTACGTAACGTACCTTCCGGTGATTGGGATGTTCTCCTAGCCTACGGCGAGGCGTTTGAAGGCAGCTTCATCCCTAAGCGTTACGGTTCTTCCGGGCTCACCTTCATTGCCCCGGGAATTGAAAACCCTGTCACTATTACCCTTGACGACACCGCCGCTGTGATTGCGGAGCAGCTCGCAGGGGCCAATATAAGCGGTGTAGTGTCCCTTGGCGCGGATATTTATGTTTCCGCCGGTCAGACTGTGTACAAAGGCGCGGCTGCCGCGGGGCTTGTGGAAGATAAGGTTTTAGCTTCGGTTGCGCTGCATTCCATCAATAAAGGGCTCTCCTTTACCGGAGTTCCCGAGGTGTGGCTGAATACATCTACAGGTATACAAAATTACGGAGGAGCGGAACTTTTAGCGGCTCCAAGTTCGGTATTAACTTCCGCCGCCCTGCTAAGCGGCACGGACCTGCTCGGTTTTTACCAGAGCACTCAGGGGTTTGCCGGAGCAGTATTAACGCTTCCCGGAACGGCTTTTACCTGGCACGCGGTGGAAAACCTCGATACGGTGCTCAAGGCGGACCTGGTGACAGGTTTTACCCTCACCAGCGATTATTTTTACTGCATTACACCCTTCGGTGCCATGATAATAGCAAAATCCGTCTACAAGGATATTAAAGAGGGGGATACGCTGGATGTTTTCGTGTCCGGTAAATTCTTCTCCATAAACGAAGGCGGTGAAAAGCTGCCCATATTATCCCTGGCATATGAAAGTGAAAACGGGACCATGTACCTCGGCACCGCGAAAGGCGCTTACAAAACGGCTATCGGAGCCGATGGTTTACCGTCTGGAGATCCGGTAATTGTTGCCGGAACGGAAAAGTTTATCGTCAGCAAGATCGCCGCAAACAGCACCTGGGCGGCATTTGTAACCCCCCTCGGAGTGCAGCTTCTGGACCGGGCGGCAGACAGCCTCTATGAGCTGCCTTTTTACGCGGGCGTGCCGGGTGCGGTAACGGACCTGGTATGGAAGGATTCCTCGAATGTTCTGCTCATTGCGGGTTCGAATTCAGCGCTTTCGTCGGGCGGGTTTATTACCGTCGATATGGCGGATAAAGCGAAGCTCGTGCAGCTTAGATGATGCAGTAACAGGATCGGCATTACAATAAGAGACCCGGCGCGGAATTAACGTGCCGGGTTTTTTATTTGCCGTAATATAAAACGTTTTCGAGGTTTTTAAAATGTGTATCTTTCGTATAAGGCAGCGCGTTAAAATTTCTGGCTACGGCCAATATAATGCTGTCTGCCATGGGCAGTTTCAGTTCGACGCTTATAGTTTCGCGGCTTTTAAGGCAAAGGTTTCATTTATATCGACCACCATTCCCTGCTTCATATGGGCGATACATACCAAAGCATCGCTTTCGGATTTTTTAAGGATTATTTTTTTAAATACTTCGTGGATAACAATAACCGGTACGATCAAGCTGGCTGTTTCATTGATAGGTTTGCGAAAATGTTCCATTGCCTCCGTGTCAGCGAAGTAATCGAGCCAACAGGATGAATCCACTACGTTCATAACCTGTCATCCTCGCGTTCAATCGATGTATCGATGGAGGTTTCGTTAATCCGAAATTCCCAAAACAACTACTGTCAGCATATCGGAGTAATTTTCCCTTTAAATCGGTGTCGCTAGAGTAAAAGAAAATTTTATAATTATTTATCCTTGCTCTTTGTTCCCAGCTGCAGCCTGAAGGCCAGGGAAGCGTCGAAGCTGTTGCTGCCCAGGTTGTAGGAGCCGCTCGGCGTGATGATGAAGCCTCCCAGCGCTATTTCTATGCCCCCCTCGACAAGCAGGGTCATATCACGGATGGCAAGCGTACTTATAATGGGGGCTGTTGTGGAGTCAACGGATGCAAGCACCGTATTTGTCGTTTGATCGGTCAGCGATGCGCTGAAATCAGCAACGGAGCCTTCGTAGGCAGCCCACTGGTACCAACCGCCTATCCGCAGGTAGGGATAAAAAATGGCGAGCTTCTTGGATATCCCCACATCAAAACCTAAAGAGTGCAGGCTGGTTGTAAGGGCCAGGCTGCCGGCAATGTTCAAGTTGTAGCCGGAAAAATTCTGGGCTGGAAAGGGCAGCAGCAGGCTTAAGTTGAAGTTGGAATAGGTGTACCCTACGCCGAGGGAGATTGCGGGAAAGCCGCCCTGGTCCGCGAGGAGCACCTTTCTTACCCTTAAGCCCGCATTCATCCGGTTCAGCTGGAGTCCGCTCAGGACAGGCTCATTGACAAGTCCTGTAACCGCCGTTGTAAGAAATTGGGGTAAAATGGAAAACATGCCGATTATTTCAAAGCGGAGGGGAAGCTGAACCCCGATGGCGAACCTTGTTTGGGGATAGAACATGAATGTTTTAAAGGTATTAAGAGTTGACGCGAGACCCGAACCTAATTCGGTAAGAAGCCCGTTTACATTCAGCAGCTCAAAGTTGGTGTTTTCCTCATCAATAAAGGTCAGAATGCCGGGTGAAAAGGTGGCGCCAAGAGAGAATGCAAAGAAGAACGGGGAACCGTCGCCCATATGGGCCCTGCCTATTCCCTCGCCGAGCATGGCGCTCTGTTGAAGGTAGGGTATTGTTTCGTTTCCGATACCCTCAAGCAGGGCGGAAAGATCGTTGCTCAGGGGCGTTAAATCCGCTGTTGTCTGGGAAAACGCGGGAGCCAACCCTATGCATCCCAGTATGCAGAGAACCAATAGTATTTTTTTCATTATATTACCACCCTTCGCCTTATTGTTTCTAGGTACATGTATAATATACGTCATGTAAAATATACCATATTTCCCTTAAAAGTAACAGCTATATTTACCAATCAGCGATTATTAAGTAATCTGATAACCGGATTATGAGATTAGCGATTGAATGCAGGTCTCTCAAGGCCGCAGACATTATCAGCGGACCGAACCTCATGCAGAGCCCCTTGTGGGCACGGTATAAGTCTCTCGTTGCAGGCTGGAAACCGCTGTTTTTTCAGTATTACTGCGATTCGGGCTCCGGCACCCTTCTTGCTCTCGAAAAGCGTTTTGAGGGCGGGTTCGCGTACGTTTATATGCCCTGGGCACCTGACCACCCAGTACCGGAGGAGGCGCAGGGACCATTTCTGGAAGCCCTGTCTACCGCGGTCCTTCCTTTCCTGCCGCCTTCCACTGTTTTTATCCGTTACGATCTGGTGTGGAAAAGCCCCTTTGAAGTGGAAGAAAACGCGGACCGGTATGATTTCGACGGCAGGCCCCCGCCGCGGGTGCGTGAAATGAGGATGAATTTCAGCACCAGCCAATGGAATCTGAAAAAAGCGCCGACCGATATCCTGCCGCCGGATACGGTGATCCTGCGGCTTGACGATTCCCTTCAGGCCCTGTTTTCGGGCATGAAGCCTAAAACCAGGTATAACGTAAGGCTCAGTCAGAAAAAAAACGTGGAAGTATCAGACGTTTCCCTTTCCGACCTTGATGTATGGTACCGTATGTACGAAGAGACGGCCCTCCGGCAGGGACTTACCCTGCACCCCCTTTCGGATTTTGAAATGCTCTTCAAAATCGGGGGGAAGGAACATCCGGCGAAGGATGCGGATGTCCGCCTGCTCATGGCTTACCTGCGGAATGAACCCCTGGCGGGAATTATAATCTGCCTGCACCCGAACCATGCCGTGTACCTGTACGGAGCTTCCAGCGGCCTTCACCGGAATGTGATGGCGGGTTTCGGGCTTCAGTGGAAAGCTGTGGAACTGGCGAAAAAACACGGCTGCCGGTATTATGACCTGTTCGGTATATCACCCTTTTACAACCCGGCCCATCCCATGAATCCCCTTTACCGGTTTAAAACAGGTTTCGGCGGCAGACTGGTACACAGGCGGGGCTGCTGGGATTTTCCTGTGAACCATGAAGCCTATGAGCAGATGGTGGTACAGGAAGCGGCCGCCCTAAGCTCCGGGAAAGGGTATTACACGTAAGCTCACTGTAAAATAATACAAAAAATTTCTTGACAGGCATAAAATCCATGCTATACTAAATTGAATGGGCACGTGCCCAAAATGGAGGTAATCATGACATCACGGGAACGGTATAGAGCGGCGATTGAACATAAAGAACCGGACCGGGTTCCCATCGATGCAGGGCAGGACCTTCATAACGGCATACATGAAATTGCCTACCGGAACCTGCTTAAAGAACTGGGTGAAACGGACGAGATTGCAATTTACGATTTTATGCAGCATCTTGCTGTAGTCAAAGAGAGTGTTTTAAACCGGCTCCATGTGGATACGCGCTATATTTTCGCGGGCGGTCCTTCAGATTTTCAGATAAGATTCGAGGAGGACAGGAGCTGGCTCGATGAATGGGGCATCAGGAGAAAGCCCTGCGGATATTATGATGAGGCCGTGGAACACCCCCTGGCAGGCTGCACGCTGGAGGATGTAAAACGGTACCCCTGGCCGAATCCGTCGGATGCCGGTAGATTCGCCGGGCTGCGTGAAAAAGCCCAAAAACTGCACAAGCAAACGGATTTCGCCCTTATCGGGGGCAGTCCCGCTACCCTTTTTTATCTCACTTCCGAACTGGTCGGTTTTCAGGAATACATGGAAAAGATACTCACCGACCCCCGGGTGATCGAGCTCATGGTGGAAAAAATGCTTGAATTCTGGATAGTATTTTTTGACCACTACCTGGAAGCGATAGGGGATTATATTGAAGTGGTGTGGATGGGGGACGACTGGGGTACGCAGGTGGGGCCCATTATGGATCCCGCTCTTTTCAGGAGCATGTTCGTGAACCGGTATAAAGTCCTGACCGCCTCAATTAAAAAGAAAAAAAAGCACCTGAAAATCGCGCTTCATTCCTGCGGTGCCGTGCACTGGGCCATGGAAGATCTCATCGATGCGGGCATCGATATCCTGCATCCCATCCAGGGCGATGCCCGGGAATTGGAGGATCCGGCCCGGCTGAAAAAGGAATTCGGCGGGCGCCTCGCCTTTTATTCCAACATACGAAACCAGTCCGTACTGCCCCACGGCACTCCGGAGGAGGTGGCGGCGGAGGTCAAGCTTAAAATCAGACATCTCGCGCCGGGCGGCGGGTATATCCTGTCCGGAGGGCACAACATTCAGGCGGATGTGCCTCCGAAGAATATCCTGGCGCTTTACGATACTGGTTTTAAATTCGGGGGGTATCCCATCACATTGGGAAATTCATGATAAATGCCAAGAAAATCGCGGAATTGGCGCAGGTTTCCCGGAGTACGGTACAGCGGGCGCTTGCAAACAATCCGAATATAGCTCCGGAAACAAAGGATAGGATTCTGGAAATTGCTGCATCTATGGAATACAGGCCGAACAGGCACGCGAAAGCGCTTGTTATGAGGCAGCAGAAACTGACCTACGGCGTTGTCTTCAGCGTTCCGGAGAACAGGTTCTACCAGGAAGTGTTAAAAGGAATTTACCAGGCACGGGACGAGATTAAGGATTTCGGCGTGCAGATAGATGTTCAATTCATGGAAACCATCGACGGCTGCAGGCAGGCCGAATTATTGAACAGGATGGTGGCG
>SPDA01000189.1 GCA_004525155.1 Spirochaetales bacterium | reverse complement strand
TACCATTTTCTTTACCGGCTGTAATTTGGCCTGTATTTACTGCCAGAATTACGATATTTCCCAGCTCAATGAGGGACGGAGCATTACCGCTGACCAGCTCGCCCGGGTTATGCTGGTGCTGCAGGCCAAGGGATGCCACAACATCAACTTCGTGACGCCGACCCATATGACCGCGGCCATTGTGGAAGCGCTTTTAATAGCCGTTCCCGGGGGGCTGCGTGTACCCCTTGTCTACAATTCCGGCGGGTACGACAGCGTGGAGACCCTTCGTCTCCTTGACGGAGTATTCGATATCTATATGCCGGACATCAAATACGGGGACGATGAAACGGGCTTACGCTTAAGCGGCGCTAAAAATTACGCTGAACACGCCAGCCGGGCGGTGCGGGAGATGCATAACCAGGTAGGCGACCTGAAGGTCGATAGCCGCGGCATCGCCTGCCGCGGTCTTCTCGTGCGGCACCTGGTGCTGCCGAACGGGCTTGCGGGAAGTGAGAAGGTCATGGATTTTCTTGTCAGTCTGTCCGGAAATACCTATGTGAACGTCATGGACCAGTACAGGCCATGCTTCCGTGCATCAGAGCATCCGGACCTGCGAAGGCGGCCGGAGCGCGCCGAAGTGGATGCGGTTACAGCGTATGCGCGGAGGGCGGGTTTGAGACGGGTGCAGATGTAACTATCAGCTGCAGGCACAAAGGGTTACAGTATATGCTTTAAAAACTTTTTCGTCCGTTCCTCTTTCGGCGAGTCAAACAGCTGCGCCGGCGTACTCTGTTCGATTATCTCACCCTCGTCCATGAACACAACCGTATCCGCCGCTGCCTTGGCGAAGCCCATCTCGTGGGATACCACCAGCATGGTCATACCGTCTTTTGCCAGGTCCAGCATGACGTCGAGCACTTCCTTTATCATCTCAGGGTCCAGGGCGGAAGTCGGCTCGTCGAAGAGCATGACCTTGGGATTCATGGCAAGGGCTCTCGCTATGGCAACGCGCTGCTGCTGGCCGCCGGAGAGCTGGTCAGGGTAGACTTCCTCTTTTTCGGAAAGCCCCACACGCTTGAGAAGTATCCGCGCAGATTCCAGCGTCTCGTCTTTGCCCAGTTTTTTCACTGTCCTGGGCGCCAGGGCGATGTTGTCCGCCGCGCTTAAGTGCGGAAAAAGGTTGAAGTTCTGGAACACCATGCCCACCTCTTCGCGAATCTTCCTTATGTCGGAGTCACGGTGTGTCACGCTGTCCTGATCAACGAAAATTTCCCCGGAGCTTAAGTTTTCGAGCCGGTTGACGCTGCGGAGGAGGGTGCTCTTGCCGCTTCCTGAAGGGCCTATGATGAGCACGACCTGGCCTGCCTTTATCTCGAGGTTCACATTGTACAGGGCTCGGACCCTGCCGAAGTTTTTGCAGGCGTTGATGATTCGTATGCGCGGTACCGCGCCGTTTATTGCGTTATTTTCCACGGCGGTTTAACCTCGCTTCCATGGTTCCCACAATTTTCGAGAAAAACAGGGTGAGCACCAGGTACACCAGGGCAACAACGGTATAACTCTCGAAGTATTTGAAAGAGGTGGATGCGTATTCCCGGCCGCGTCGGAGCAGATCTGATACGGCAAGGATGGATACCAGGGAGGAATCCTTGAGCATGGCGATGAATTCGTTGCCTATCGGCGGCAGAATCATTTTCATGGTCTGGGGCAGAATTACTTTTCGCAGGGCCTGCCCCCGGCTTAAGCCCAGGGCCAGGGACGCTTCCATCTGCCCCTTCGGTATTGACTGGATACCGGCCCTGAACACCTCACCCATGTAGGCGCCGTAACAGATCGACATTGCTGCCACGGCGGAGACCATGCCGGAGAGCTTCAGGAAGGCGCCCAGGGCGAAATAGATGTAGAAAAGCTGGACAAGGAGCGGTATGCCCCGGATGACCTCCACATAAATGGTCGCAATCCGGTTTATTATTTTTACGCGGGAAATCCTTCCCAGCCCGGTAATAAGACCTAGAAAAAGCGAAAAGATGATGGACAGGACCGTAACCTCGAAGGTTATGAGAATACCGTCCGGAATGAACTTGTAGATTTCCAGGTACGGATTGGGCCTGATTATGGGCAGAAGAATAAGAATAACGATGGCGCCGAAGAAGGAGATGCTCCAGGCCGAAAATATCGACTTGTCTCCTGCTTCAGGAATCAGGGCGCCATCAGTTATCTCGATTCTTGTCCGATCTTTTACCTCAGCCACTTATTTTTAAGAGCTTCGTCTTTTTTTGCGTCCAGAACGGCTTTAAGACCCTTGTTGATAAGGTTCAGGACCTTGGTATTCCCTTTTTTAACCGCAACGCCGTACAGTTCTTCCGTAAAGGGCTGGCCGACGATTTTCAGTCTGGTTTTGTAATTGTCATTCTGCATGACATAGTCGGCGGCAATGGGGGTGTCTGCAACTACGCCCTGTATTCTGCCGTTGGCAAGATCTTCAATGGCCAGACCGAGTTCGTCGTAGGTTTTGAGTGTAACACCCGACACTTTCTTGATTTCCATGGCGCCGGTGGTGCCGATCTGGGCGCCGGCAGCCTTGCCCTTGAGGTCGGCCAGGGTGGTAATGCCGGATGCGGCCTTTTGAACGATGAGGACCTGGCCGGCATTGATGTATGGAATGGAAAAGTCCATGCTCTGTTTCCGTTCATCTGTAATGGTCACCGAGGACATGACGGCATCGTAATTGCCGTTTGCAAGCCCGGCGAAGATGCCGTCCCAGGCGGTATTGCGGAACTCTACGGTAAAGCCTCCCGCCTGCGCCGCCAGGTTCATCAGATCGATGTCGTAACCCACAATCTGCTTGCTCGAGTCGATGTATTCCATGGGAGGCCAGGTGGCGTCCGTGGCGATGACGATTTTCGTTGTTTGTGACATCGCAGCAGTTGTGACAATCAGGGCACAGAGAAGAATTAATACGATCTTTTTCATTTCTTTCCCCTTTTCTTAATTTAAGTTGTGCATTATATTAAATGCTCTAACGCTGAAAAAGTCAATGACATCATAAAAATCATGCGGCAATTAGTTACAATTCTTACCTTTATCGGGTCCCTGGCGGCCGGGATGCTCGTAGCCAGGATAAAATTCGTATCCCGGTTCCGGTTTACCGGACAGATTCTTATGATCTGCCTGTACGTGCTGCTGTTCTTTATGGGATTCAGGCTCGGCAGGAATGACAATGTTGTATCCAGTCTGGGTTCGGTGGGAGCCCTTTCGCTCGCCTTTGCCGCAGCCACTGCCGCTGGAACGGCGATGGCACTCTTCCTGGGCTATGTGCTTTTCTTCCGGAAAAAGAAGCCCGGCGATTCTCCTGAAGGGGCAGGGACGGCGGGCAATACGGCAGAAAATAACAGGAAAAATACCCTTTTGCCCCTGTTCAGGGAACCCTTGAAGCTGTTTTTTCTGGTAGTCGCCGGATTCTGCGCCGGTTTTTTCATCCCGGTTTTTCCGGGTTTCAAGGCTGAAAAATTGACCTCCTATGTTCTCTATGTCCTTTTGTTTCTGGTTGGCGTGGACATGGTCAAAAGCGGGGTAAATCTGAAACAGTCCCTGCTGCAGCCGGAAACGATTTTTCTGCCTCTCGGAACGGTAATCGGTTCCCTTGCCGGAGGGCTGCTGCTCAAGGTGGTTCTGGTCCTGGCGGGAGGCGGCAGATACCTGCCGAACCTTCACCTTAACGAAGTTCTTGCCCTTTCTGCAGGGTTCGGCTGGTATTCCCTTTCCGGGGTCATCATTACCAACCTGGGGGACCCGGTTCTCGGTTCCGTTGGATTCATGTCGAACCTGTTCCGGGAAAGCATAGCGCTTCTTACCATACCGCTGATAGCGCGGACCAGGTATCCCCGGATAGGCATAGGCGTTGCCGGAGCGACGAGCATGGATGTTACGCTGCCGCTTATAGAGCGAAGCTGCGGTCCTTCCGCTGTTCCCCAGGCCATTACCAGCGGCGCCGTCCTGTCTCTTCTGGTACCTCTTCTGGTGCCGGTTTTTTATAATCTTTAGCCGATTTTTTAAGGTGCAAAATGTAAAAAACTGCTATTGTATGATTCTAGTGATATTATCAAGGAGTTTCCCATGGAAGATTTGACTGATCCGAAAGTACTTGAAAAGCTGGCCGATGAACACGGAACTCCGCTGTTTATAATCGATATGGAAAAAATTCGTCAGAATTATTATCTTTTTGAAAGGCTGTTCCCCAGAGTCCAGGTCTACTATGCAGTTAAATCCAATTCGGATCCCGGTATCGTGAAGACCCTTTTCAACCTGGGTTCCCGGTTTGACGTTGCTTCCCTGGCGGAGTTCAACCTCGTGTATGAGCATATAAAAGACTATACCCTGGAAGAGCAGAAAGCTTATATCTGGGACAAGATTATCTATGCCAATACCATCAAGCGCGTGGATACCCTTCATATACTCAACAAGTACGAGCCGCTTGTCACCTACGACAATGCCGAAGAACTGAAGAAAATCAAGGCGCACTGTCCGGACGCCGGAGTAGTGCTTAGGGTAAAAGTACCGGACACCGGCTCCATGGTTCCGCTCTCCTCAAAATTCGGGGCCCATCCCGGGGAAGCGGTGGACCTGATTCTTGCGGCCGCGGAATTGGGCCTTACAGTGGAAGGATTGAGTTTTCATGTGGGCAGCCAATGCGTAAATAACGAGAATTTTGTCCAGGCTCTGCAGATTTGCCATGAACTTTTCGAGGAGGCGGATTCGAGGGGCATTGATAGTCTCAGGCTTCTCGATATAGGCGGCGGGTTCCCTGTTGAGTATACGCCCGAAGTGCATCCCATCGAACAGCTTGCGGAGATAATCAACAGCGAACTGGACAGGCTCTTCCCTGCGGAAACGGCGATTATCGCGGAACCCGGCAGATTCATCTCCGCGACAGCAGGTATCGTGGTAACCAAAATACTCGGCAAGGCTGTGCGGGAAGGAAAAACCTGCTACTACCTGGACGACGGTATTTACCATACCTTTTCCGGAGTTATTTTCGATCACCAGAATTATGTTCTTAAATCGATAAAACAGGGGGAACCGAAAATCTGCGCTGTCTTCGGCCCAACCTGCGATTCTCTCGATACCATATCTCTGGCGGAAAATCTTCCCGAGGAGCTGGAGCTTGAGGATTACCTGTACGCGGAAAATATAGGATCCTACAGTCACGCAAGCTCCACCTGGTTTAACGGGTTCCCTCCTGCGACGGTGCTACGGGTTAACGAATAAACGAATGAAGGAAATTTTAACGGAATTTTCCAGTCTGAAATCCGCAGTTATCGATTCCTCTTCGGTCATCTATGCTTCGAGGGCCGGATTTCTTACTGTGCTGGCTGAAACGATCAGACTGTTCACCGT